>NZ_JANGBE010000001.1:0-201446 GCF_024462255.1 Flavonifractor sp. DFI.6.63
CCCCCCCCCCCCCCCCCCCCCCCCCCCCCCCCCCCCCCCCCCCCCCCCCCCCCGGGGCGTTTTTTCCGGATCATTTTACACGGATCACATAGTCCGCCTTGCGTTCGGCGGCGCTCTGGAGTTCGCCGGAGCGGTAGCCCAGGATGCAGTGGCCGATGCCCTCATAGTCGCCCTCGATCCCCCACTGCTTCAGCAGAGCCTTGCCCTCTTCGGAGTCGAATTCCTCCCGGGCCCGGTGGATCCAGCAGGCGTCCAGGCCCGCGGCATGGGCGGCATTGAGCAGGTTGCACATGACGCAGGCGCCGTCATACACATGGGTGGGGAGGCTCTTGTCGGCCAGCACCACCAACACGGTGGGGGCGCCGTAGAAGGGGTCGGCGTCCGGGTTGCCCATGATGGCCGCGTTCATTCTGCGCAGCCGGCCGATGGTCTCCCGGTCCTGCACCGCCACGATCACAGGGGACTGTGCGCCCCGTCCGGTGGGTGCGTAGGTACCGGCCTCCAGCACGGCTTCCAGTTCGGCGTCGGCGATCTGTTCGTTCTTGTAGCTGCGGCAGCTGCGGCGCTCTCTGAGGAGCTTCAGCGCTTCCAGATTCATCATAAACAATGACCTTCCTTTCCTGTTTGATCGTTCGCCTACAGTATACCGGTTTTGGGGCAAAAGGTAAACAGGAAAGCTGCAAATTTTTCCTTGGGGCATTACCGCATCATTCAGCGCGTGCGGATCGGCCCGAAAATTTGTGCCGCAAAAAGGCGCAAAACCGCAGGAACACTTTGTATACTGCAAGGTCTTGCAACGCATTTGCGGGGCGAATCGGCCGCCAAGACGCGCGCGGGGAATTGTGCGGTGATGCCTTAGGGCCGCAGGCCGGAGCCGCCCTGCATGGTAATCGTCTCGCCGGAGATATACTTTGCGTCCTCCGAGCACAGGAACACGGCGGTTCGGCCGATATCCTTCTCCGGGTCGCCGAAGCGGCCGGCGGGGATCCCCTTGATGGTCTGCTCATAGACCGCGGGGTACTCCTCTTTCCACTTTTTCAGCGCGTCGGTCATGACCAGGGGGCAGATGCAGTTGCAGTTGATGCCGTCGGGGCCCCACTCGGTGGCGGCGACCCGGGTCATGCCGCGGATCCCCTCCTTGGCGGCGGCATAGGAGCTCTGGCCGGGCTTCCCGAACAGGCCCGCGCCGGAGGCGAAATTGACCACGGAACCCCGGGCCTGCTTGAGATAGGGGTAAGCGTGCTTCATATAGAAAAACACCGCGTACAGCCCGGAGTAGACGGCCTTGTCAAAGTCCTCCTTGGTGTGCTCGGCCAGAGGAACGCCGGAGGCGGAGTTCTGGGCGTTGTTGATCAAAAAGTCGATGCGGCCGAAGGTATCCGCCGCCTGCTTGACCACGCCCGCCACCTGCTCCTCCACGCCGCCGTCGGCCTGGCAGGCCAGGACCTTGACGCCGTAGAGCCGCTCCAACTCCTCCCTGGCGTCGTCCAGCTTCCTGGTGTTGCGTCCGGTAATGACAAGATCGCACCCCTCCTTGGCAAACGCGGTGGACAGACCGTACCCGATCCCGCCGCCCTTACCGCCGCCGGTGATCACGGCAACCTTGCCGTCAAATTTCCCCATGATGCATATCCTCCTTTGGATCCGCGCCGTCCGCAGGTCATTCCATTTAAACCGGACGGTTCAACATATGATGGTGAACATGATAGCACGCGTCGGAATCGTGCGCAAGTAGATACTTTCAGGAAAGTGTGAACTGACCGGTGTAGAGCTGATAGTAGCGGCCGCGGTGCTCCAAAAGCTGCGCGTGGTCGCCCTTTTCTTCGATTGCGCCGCGCTCGATGACCACGATGCAGTTGGCGTTGCGCACCGTGGACAGGCGGTGGGCGATGACAAAGACGGTGCGGTGCTCCATCAGAGCGTCCATCCCCCGTTCGATGTGCCGCTCGGTGCGGGTGTCGATGGAGGAGGTGGCCTCGTCCAGAATCATCACCGGCGGGTCGGCCACAGCGGCCCGGGCGATGGCCAGCAGCTGCCGCTGGCCCTGGGACAGGTTCCCGCCGTCGCCGGAGACGGGGGTGTCGTAGCCCTGGGGCAGGCGGCGGATAAAGGAATGGGCGTTGGCGCTCTTCGCCGCGGCGACACACTCCTCGTCGGTGGCATCCAGCCGTCCGTAGCGGATGTTGTCCAGGATGGTGCCGGTGAAGAGGTGGGTATCCTGGAGCACCGCCCCCAGGGAGCGGCGCAGGTCCTCCTTCCGAATGGCCCTCACGTCGATGCCGTCATAGGTGATCAGGCCGGAGTCGATCTCGTAAAAACGGTTGATCAGGTTGGTGATGGTGGTCTTGCCCGCGCCGGTGGAACCCACGAAGGCGATCTTCTGGCCCGGATTGGCGTAGACGTTCACCTGTTTCAGGATCGGCTTGCCGGGCACATAGGAAAAGTCCACATCGGTAAAGCGCACGGCCCCCCGCAGCTCGGTGAGCCAGCAGTCCTCGGTGTCCACGCTGCGCACCGCGCCCCGGATCTGGTGGAGAGACGGCGCGCCGTCGGGGCCGGGATACCGCCAGGCCCAGCGGCAGCCCGGCGCGGGCGCGTCCAGTTCCGTCAGCGTCCCGCCGGGGCCTTCGGCGGCCGGGACCAGCGCCAGGCCCGCGTTCTTGGGGGTCTTCCAGGCCCACATGCCCCCACGGCCCGCGTCGGTGCGCTCGGCCAGGCGGCCCGCCGGATCCAAAACGGCAGGCACCAGGGTGATCCTGCCCTCGTCCGCCTCGGGCGCGGTATCCATGACCTCGAACATCCGCTCGGCGCCCGCCAGGGCGGAGAGCACGTTGGTCAGCTGCATGGAGATCTGGTTCAGCGGCTGGCCTATCTGCTTGGAGTAGTTCAGGTAGATCACCAGGCCGCCCAGATCGAAGCCCGTCAGAATGGACATCAGCCCGCCGAAGGCCGCCGTCAGGGCGTAGCTGATGTTCATCAGGTTGTTGGAGACGGGCATGATGGCATTAGAATAAAAGTTGGCGCGGGTGGCCGCGTCCCGGTAGGCGGTGTTGCGGCGCTGGAATTCCTCCTTGGCCGCCCGCTCGTGGGTGAACGCCTTGACCACGCGCAGTCCCTCGATCATCTCCTGGATATTGCCGTTCATGTCGCCCAGGGTGGCCTGCTGCTGCCGGTAATAGTTCCGGCTCTTGCCCCCCAGCCTGGAGAAGAGGAACAGGGTAAGCGCCAGAACAACCACCGTGATGAGGAACAAAAGGGGATTGGTCGCCAGCATGATGACCACCAGTCCCACGAACATCAGGGCGCTGGAGATCAGGGAGACCAGGCTCTGTTCCAGGGCGGTCTGCACGTTGTCCGCGTCGTTGGTAAAGCGGCTCATCAGCTCCCCGTGGGGGTGCCGGTCAAAGTAGGAGAGCGGCAGCGCCTGCAGCTTGTCGAACAGATCCCGGCGCAGCTTGTTCACGCCGCGCTGGGCCAGCCGCACCATGGCCGCCGACTGGGCGTAGGAGGCCGCGGCCCCCACCGCGTAGATGCCAAGCAGCTGGAGCAGGGAGAGGGCCAGCCCCGCGAAGTCCCGGCCGCCGGAGTAGATGAAGTTGTTGATGATGGGCCGCAGCAGATAGGAGCCGCCCAAATTGCTGCCCACCGAGACGAGCAGGCAGAGGAACACCCCCGCCAGGGCCAGCTTGTGACGGGTCAGATAGGTGAGCAGGCGGCGGATGGTCTTCTTCATATCCTTGGGCTTCTGATATCCGCCCCGGGGGCCGCCGCCGGGCCCATGCATGGGCCGCTGCTGTGTTTGACGCTGTGTCATGCTTCCCCCACCCCCTCCTGCTGAGACTGGTAGATCTCCTGATAGATCTCATTGCCCGCCAGCAGCTGCGCATGGGTGCCTATGCCGGCGATGTGGTCGTCCTCCAGGATGATGATCTGGTCCGCGTACTGCACGGAGCTGATGCGCTGGGCAATGATGAGAACGGTGGTATCCTTCAGGTTCTGATGGAAGGATTCCCGTATTTTGGCCTCGGTAGTCGAGTCCACGGCAGAAGTGGAGTCGTCCAGAATCAGCACCGCCGGGCGGCGCAGCATGGCCCGCGCGATGCACAGGCGCTGTTTCTGTCCGCCGGAGACGTTGGTGCCCCCCTGCTCCAGCCAGGTGTCGAACCCGTCGGGCAGGCCCATGATGAAGTCATAGGCCTGGGCGTCCCGGGCGGCCTGGATCAGCTCGTCCTCCGTGGCGTCCGGCTTGCCCCAGAGCAGATTGTCCCGGACCGTACCCGAAAAAAGCACGTTGCTCTGCAGCACCATGCCGATGCGCGCGCGCAGCTCCTCCAGCGGATAATCCCGCACATCCACTCCGTCCAGCAGCACCGCGCCGCCGGTCACGTCGTAGAAACGGGGGATCAGGTTGACCAGGGAGGATTTGCCCACGCCGGTACCGCCCACGATCGCCACAAACTGGCCGGGTTCCACCGTAAAGCTCACATCCCGGAGCACGTCGTCCCCGGTGCCGGTGGCGACATATTTGAAGCAGACGTCCCGGAACTCCACCCTGCCCCGGGGCGCGGGGAGCTCCCGGCTCAGTTCACAGTCCCGGATGTCCGGCGTGGCCCAAAGCACCTCACAGATGCGGCGGGCGCAGGCCTGGGCCCGGGAAAGCTGGAGCAGCGCCATGGCCACCATCATCACGCTCATGAGGATCTGCGCGATGTAGCTGATAAACGAGGAAAGCTGTCCCACCAGCAGCGTGTCGTTCATGACCATCCGTCCGCCGATCCACAGCACCAGTACGGTGGCCACGTTGAGGGAGATCATCATGATGGGCAGCATGGCGATGATCCGCATGCCCACGTTCAGGGAGGCGGCGGTCAGCTCATCGTTGGAGCGCATGAACTTGGTCTTTTCATACCCCTCCCGGACAAAGGCCTTCACCACCCGGATGGCCACCAGATTTTCCTGCACGGTGTTGTTCAGGTTGTCGATTTTCTTCTGCATCACCTCAAACAGGCGGCTGCAGATCTTCATCAGCAGCACGATGGCCGCCGCCATGACCGGGATGACGGCCAGCAGCACCAGGGAGAGCCTGGGGCTGATGGACGCGGTGACGATGAGGGCGGCAACGAGGGTCACCGGCGCCCGGGTGAGCATCCGCAGGCCGATGGCCAGCATCATGGTGATGGCGTTGACGTCGTTGGTCATGCGGGTAATGAGCGAGGCGGAAGAAAACCGGTCGATGTCCGCAAAGGAAAATTCCTGTACCTGGTCGAACAGCCCCTGGCGGAGGTTTGCGCCGAAGCCCTGGCTGCACACGGCGGAAAACCGGGCCGAGAGCACCCCGAAGGCCATGGCGGCCAGGGAGAGCGCCAGCATGGCCGCGCCCATGCGCAGGATATAGGGCACCTGCGCGCCGGCGATGCCCACATCCACAATCTTGGCCATGACCAGGGGCAGCGCCAGTTCGCAGAGCACCTCCAGCACCACCATCAGCGGAGCCAGCAGGGCGTACTTTTTGTACTCCCGCAGGTAAGAAGCTAAGGTCTTGAGCAATTGCATCCCAACCTTTCAAAAGGGTCCCCCGCGGGGCTGTCCCCGGGGGTCAGATTGTCCAGTATCCGCAGATGCAGGGCGGTGAGGGTCTCCCGCTCCTGAGCGGTAAAACCGGCGAGCATCTGCGCGTCCGCCGCCGCCAGGGCGTCCCGGCAGGTTTCCACCGCCGCCGCCCCCCGGGGCGTGATGACCACGCGCTTGCGGCGCTGGTCGCCCGGGTCCCCCCGTCGCGCCACATAGCCCGCGCGCTCCAGGGACTGCAGAGACATGGCGATGGCCGCGGGAGAGATGCGCAGGGCGTCGGCCAGCTCCCGCTGATAGGCCCCTCCCCCTTCCGCGCCCCGGCGCTTGAGCAGCATCAGGATCATGGGCGATCCGACGCCTTCCAGGCCCATGGCGCTCAGCTTTGTCTGTACCGCATTGCGATGGAGCCGGTGGATGGCGTGCACCAGAATGCCCGGCAGATCAGGCCGTGGGTTCATCCCAAGCACTTCCTTTCGTTAACCGCTTAATCGTTAAGAGCTTATCTAGTTTAGACGCTTCCCGCCCCAAAATCAAGGGCCATTTTGCAAATTGCTTAGAACAAATGTTTGCAGTTTTGCGAAAACTATGTTATAGTAAGCGTGGATCACGCGAAAAAAGGAGGGTCTGCCATGAAAAAGCTATCCCCCAAGCAGCAGCAGATCTACGACTATATCATCGACTTCGCCGCCCGGCACGGCTATCCCCCTTCCGTGCGGGAAATCGGGGAGCACGTGGGGCTCAAATCCCCCTCCACCGTTCACTTTCATCTGAAGGGGCTGGAGGCGGCGGGCCTGATCACCAAGGCCGAGGGGAAGACCCGCTCCATTACGGCCTGCGGCGCGCAGCACGTCCCGCAGGCCCGGCTTCCGGAGCCGGAGGAGCGGGCGGACCAGGTGCCCGTGGTGGGCAGTGTGGCCGCCGGAGCGCCCATTCTGGCGCAGGAGTGCATCGAGGATTATCTGACGTTCGATACCGGCGGCCTCGCCGGGGAGCACTTCGCCCTTCAGGTGCGGGGGGAATCCATGAAGTACGCGGGCATCCTGCCGGGCGACCTGGTGGTGGTCCACCAGCAGCAGGAGGCCCGCAGCGGCGAGATCGTGGTGGCCCTCTTGGAAGACGAAGCCACGGTGAAGACCCTGCGCCGCAAGGACGGGCACACCTGGCTCATGCCGGAGAACCCGGATTATGAGCCCATCGACGGCGACGGCTGTGAGATCCTGGGCAAGGTCGTGGCTGTGGTGCGGCGGTACTGAGCCGTCCGCCGCTTCCCGCCGTGCCCGCTCCCAACCGCCTTGCGACCATAAGGAGGATTGCGCCATGCGCCCACGCATCGACCATCTGGACATCACCGTGAAGGACCTGGACCGGGAGGAGGTCTTTTACGACGCCCTGCTGCCCCTTCTTGGCTTCGAGCTGACCATGAAGGCCAAGGGGGACGAGCCCGCCTATGAGTACCGGGCCGTCGATTACAGCGGAGCGGAATTTTCCCTGTCCCTGATCTGCCCGCGGCCCGACTTTGCGGAGGAGACCGTCTGCCGCCGCCGTCCCGGCGCGGTGCACCACCTGGCCTTTGGCGCGGACAGCCGGGAGGAGGTGGACCGGGTCTACGCCCAGGTAAAGGACCTTCCCGGCGTGACCATCGTCTCCCCGCCCAAGCTCTGGGCAGAGTATACCCCGGATTACTACGCTTTTTTCTTTAAGGACCCGGACGGCATCAAGCTGGAGGTGGTCCACTTCGACCGCCGGGGCTGGTTCGGCGGCAGTGTATGACCGATTGAGAGGAGACGCGTATGGGAAAGAACGATCGGTTTCAGGTCGTATATACGCAGGGCGTGACGGAGACCGTCCGCATCCTGCTGGATACCCAGACGGGGGCGCTCTATCTGCAGACGATCAGCGGCTACGCCGGCGGGCTCACGCCTTTGCTGGACGGCGCGGGCAAACCCATGCGATGGGGGACGGAGGCGGACGCATGCATCTGATCTCCTGGAACGTCAACGGCCTGCGCGCCTGCCTGGGCAAGGGCTTTCTGGACTTTTTCCGCGCCGCGGACGCCGACGTTTTCTGTCTTCAGGAGACGAAGCTCCAGCCCCACCAAATCGAACTGGAGCTGCCCGGCTATCATCAGTACTGGAACAGCGCCGAAAAGAAGGGCTATTCCGGCACCGCCCTGTTTACCCGGACGGCGCCGCAGAGCGTCTCCTATGGGATCGGCGCCGCGCAGCACGATACCGAAGGGCGGGTCATTACGGCGGAATTTTCTGATTTTTACCTAGTGAACTGCTACACCCCCAACGCCCAGCGGGGCTTGGCCCGGCTGGATTACCGCATGGCCTGGGAGGACGCCTTTTTCGTCTATCTGAAAGCCCTGGAGGCCCAAAAACCGGTGGTGCTGTGCGGGGACCTGAACGTGGCGCATCAGGAGATCGACCTGAAGAATCCAAAGTCCAACCGCGGCAACGCGGGCTTCAGCGACGAGGAGCGCGCCAAGATGTCCCGCCTGCTGGCGGGCGGCTTTACCGACACCTTCCGGCAGCTCTACCCGGAGCGCACCGGGGCCTACACCTGGTGGAGCTATCTGTATCACGCCCGGGAGAACAACGCAGGGTGGCGCATCGACTATTTCATCGTCTCCAACGCCCTGACCCCCCGGGTCGGGGACAGCGTGATCCACGCGGACGTGTACGGCAGCGACCACTGCCCGGTGGAATTGATTCTGAACGGATAAAACACCGCCCCCTCCGGCCTGATCCGGAGGGGGCGGTGCTGCGATCTGCGCTCAGGCCCCGCCCGCCAGTTTCGCCAGCAGGACGAAGGCGGGCAAGGTGAGGATGGAGAACAGGGTGGTGAGGGTGACGACCTGGGCTCCGGCGACCGCATCCCGTTCAAACTGCTGGGCAAACATGGAGGCGGTACCGCCGGTGGGCGTGGCGGCCAGAATGATTAGAGCGGAATAGAGCACCGGGTCCAGCCCCAGGGGGTACAGCACCAGCAGGGTCAGGGCCGGCATGGCGGCGAGCTTGAGGAAGGCGGCCAGATAAAGCCGCCGGTCCCGGAAGGTGGCCCCCAGATCGGCAAAGGCCATCTGCGCCCCGATGACGATCATGGCCAGAGGGGTGTTCATGTCTCCGAGGAAACTCACCGCGCTGCCCACGACGGGCGGGAGGCGTATCCCCAGCAGGAACAGGGGCAGGCCCACGGCGGTAGCCAGGATTCCGGGGTTGAGGACGGCGCGCTTCAGGGAGAAGCGGCGCCTTCCCCCCATCAGCAGGATGCCATGGCTCCAGTTGTAGGCATTAAAGACGATAAAAATCACCGTCACGTAGAGCATCCCGGGCGTACCCAGCACGGCCCGGATCAGCGGTATGCCCATAAACCCCACGTTTCCGTAGACCACGCCGAACTGAAGGGGCGCGCGGGTGTCCGGCGGCTGACGGCGGAAAAAGGGCAGGATCAGCAGGCAGTAGACGGCGTACAGCCCCGCCGTCACCAGCGCCGCCGCCCCCATGGAGCGCAGCACTTCCGGGCTGCATTCCGTCTGCAGCGTGTTCACGATGAGACAGGGGATAACGACATAGAGCAGCAAAAAGGTCATCCGCGGCAGATTGTCCCGGGTCAGCTTGCCCAGCCTGGCCAGCACAAACCCCACCGCCATCATCAAAAACAGCGTCCCCACCTGAGAGGCCACCAAAAACAGATTCTCCCGCATTTGCGATCCGACCTTATCCTTCCGTTCGTTCGCGCAGAAACGACGATTTCGCTGAGGATCAGTATAGCAAGTTTCGCCTCTCCTGTAAAGCCAAAGAGCCATGCGCGCCTTGCGCTGGGACGGCGTACGGCCTGGGCTGGCGATCCGTTTGGTGCGGCGCGGACCGCTCCGCCGCTGTGCCCGCTGGGCGGACTCGGGGCGTCATGCGGAATTTCCCGGCTGACAAGCGCCTGCGGATATGGTATAATAGCTGCGATACGGTTATGATACCGCTTGAGCGGCACGGTCTGCTCCCGCCCTGCAGGCTTCAACCGCGGACGCCGCCGCGTGCCCCTTGCCCGGCACGTCCGGTCCGCCCCCTGCGGGACGGCCGCGCCGGAACCGCAGCACGACCCCATTTGAACCAGAAGGAGCGAGGCGTGATGACAAAAACAAAAGTCCTGGGTTATCTGGCCCTTGTCCTGCTCTGCACGGCGGTGGTTTTACTGCTGATCGCCCTGCGCGGGTCCTAAATTCAATTACAAGAGGTCTTTTCATGTACGAAACGATCCCCCTTCCCAACGGGGTGCGCATCCTGACCGAGCGGGTGCCCTATGTGCGCTCGGCCGCTCTGGGCATCTGGGTGGGCACCGGCTCCCGTCACGAGCGAAGCGGCGCCAACGGCGCCGCCCATTTTATTGAGCATATGCTGTTCAAGGGCACCCAGCACCGCACCGCCGAGAAGCTGGCCGGGGAAATGGACGCGGTGGGCGGACAGATCAACGCCTTTACCACCAAAGAGTGCACCTGCTTTTACGCCCGGGTGCTGGATACCCACCTCGCCCAGGCCGCCGATATCCTGTGCGATATGTTCTTCTCCTCCCGGTTCGACGAGGCCGACGTTGCCACCGAGCGGGGCGTCATCCTGGAGGAGATCGGCATGTACGAGGACAACCCCGAGGATCTGTGCGCCGAGCGGCTGGCGGCGGCGGTCTTTCAGGGCACCCCTCTGGCCCGTCCCATCCTGGGCCGCAAGGCCACCCTGGAGAAAATGAGCGGAGCCTGGCTGCGGGACTACAAGGCCGCCCACTATGGCCCGGAGCGGATCGTGGTGGCGTTGGCGGGCAGCTTTGCCCAGGCCGACGTGGACTCCCTGCGCGCCCGCTTTTCCGCCATGGAGGCCAGGCCCCTTCCCCCCTCCCCGCCGGGGCGCTACACCCCTGCCGTCACGGTCAAACGCAAGGCCATCGAGCAAAACCACCTGACCCTGGCCTTCCCCGGCCTGCCCTTTGCCGACGAGCGGCGCTTTACCCTCCAGCTGCTCTCCTCCATCCTGGGGGGCGGCATGTCCTCCCGTCTGTTCCAGCAGGTCCGGGAACAGCGCGGACTGTGCTACTCCATCTACTCCTATGGCACCTGCCATGACGATACCGGCTATTTCGGGGTCTATACCGCCTTGGGCCGGGAGACGGAGGGAGCGGCGCTGGAGACGGTCTTCTCCGTCATTCGGGACTTTGCCGAGCATGGGGTCACGGAGGATGAGCTCTCCCGCGCCCGGGAGCAGTCCAAGGCCAATGTGCTCATGGGGCTGGAGTCCACCCAGTCCCGCATGAGCAGTTTGGGCCGGGGGGCGCTGCTGGTGGGCCGGGTACTGGACGAAGACGAGGTCATCGCCCGCTACGACGCGGTCACCCGGGAGGACGTACGCCGGCTGGCCCAGGAGCTGTTCCAGTTTCAGAACGCCTCCCTCTCGGCAGTCGGCCGGGTCGGGAGTGCCGACGCCTACCGGGCGCTGCTGCAGTAAACAGTCAAAAACAGGCCTGCTGCAAAAAACCGGGCGGCCGTATGCCGCCCGGTTTTGTTCGCTGCAGCGCGCGCTTTTCAGGTCTCCAGGCATTGGATGAACTCCTCCAGCCGCGGGGTGTTCTCCTTGCTCCAGCACACGGAGATTGAGGGCTGCTGCCAGCCCTCCAGCACGGGGGTGGGGTAAAACAGGAGCTCGCCGCCCTGGTTGCGGTAAAACTCCCGGAATGCCACGCTGACTCCCTTGCCCGCCTGGAGCGCCAGTTCCATGGCGTTGATGCTGTTGAAATACTTGAACTCCGGCTCAAACCCCAGCTTGCGGCAGTGGGTCAGCACCGTGTCGCTGGCGTAGGTGGAATAGTTGGGCGCAAAGGCATAGATCACCTGGCCCTTCAGGTCGGACAGGGTGACCTGCTCCCGCCGGGCCAGGGGGTGGCGCCTGGAGAGGATGATAAAGACGTCCATATCCCGCAGATTGCGGAACTGGTAGCGGTCGGGCAGGCGTGCCACCTCATAATTGAAGGTGACGATGGCGTCCACCTGACCCATGAAAAGCCACTCCTGCACCTGCAGGAAGCCGCCGATCTCATACTCCAGCTCCCCGCCGGGATGGGCCTCATTATAGGCGCTCAGCCGGGGCAGCACAAAGTCCACCACGCCGCACAGCTCCAAAAGGCCGATGCGGATGGAGGGCCGCCCCGCGTCCTGCACCGCCCGGGCACGGACCACCGCCTGATCGCAGCGCTCCAGCATGGCGCTCCATTCCCCCTGGAGCAGTTTGCCCGCGTCGGTGAGGGCCACCTTGGCGGTGCTGCGCTCGAACAGGCGCACGCCGATCTCCCGTTCCAGCTTGGCCACCTGCTTGCTGACGCACTGCTGGGACACAAACAGCCGTGCCGCCGCCGCCGTGAAGTTCAGACACTCGGCCACCTCTAAAAAATACTTGATCTGGATCAGGTTCACGGGTGGGACCTCCTTTCCGGGGCTTCCCCTTCCTGGGTTTTATTATATCAAAACCTCTGGTTGTTGTATATTGCAAAAATCCTCCCCATGAATTTTTTCAAAAAATCTGTACGGAAACCGGACGCCGGTGCGTGATCGGAGCGGGAGGGAATTCGGCTCCCGGCCGGCAGGTCGGTGCGTTCAAACGGCGGCTGAATGGAAAAACAGAGACAGGCACAGGCAATCTCCAGAGAAATCTTGCTTCAGGCCATGTTCGGCTTCAATCGAAACAGGAAAAATTGCGCCTTGAAGTTTGGCCACGATTGCGTTATCGTATCCGTGTGACCCGAAGTCCACGCCCCAGATATACAGCCGAAAGGAGCCCGTATACATGCATAACGTCAAGTCCTCCGTTAGAATTCCGATCCTTGTGACTGCGCTGGCGTGCTCTCTGGCGTTCAACCTAGTGCAGTATGCGGCGAAAAAAGCCCCCCTCCCGCCGCTCGGCGGGACCTACCGTACTGCGGAAACCACGCCAGGCGCCGGCGCGTATCTGGTTTTTGACCGCAACGGGAATTACTGCAGGTACGCGCAAGCGCAAGGCGTGTTTGAAATCGGGACATATGCCGAAGGGGGAGAAAACCAGATTTCCTTAACTGCAAGCACGGGGGCATACCGCTGTGTTCTGCGGACAAGGGACGCCACCTATTTATTTGCAGACGCCGATTTGATCTCCTTCACCAAGCAATCCGATATCCCCAGCTTTTCCGGACGCGCCGGGGAGCATCCTCCGGAGTGGGGCCCTGCCGGCACAGGCCAATCACTGCCGGCAGCCGCGAAGACGCATTCGGAGTACAATGCGACACACGAGCGGTATGAATCAACGGAGACGGCAAAAAGCGGGTGAAGCGAAGCGCATGGTTGCAGGCAAAAAGAGCAAAGAGCAAGTTTTATGTGAGATCGGGGGCCGATTTTGCATCGAATCCATCCCCTTTGAACAGGTGGACCAGGCCACGCAGGAGGCGCTGAAACGAGAGGCAAGCTATTTATAAAGAGCGAAACCAAACGCTCAGCGCATTGACGCGCCGGCGCTATTACCTGGCAGCGGATACGCCGGAGAGCAGACCCTGCTCCAACTACCTGCGTGACCGGTACCGGGAAGCGCCGGCCCTGTATCTCCGGGGCGATCCGGAGAAGCCGTACGTATCCTCTAATTGCGAGATGCCGCCCATTGAGCCGGGGTTAATGGCAGGGATAGGCGAGTCGGATGCCGCCCGCAGGACGAAGCAATACCGCAGCCATCTGATCGATCTCAAATTGTTCCGTCAGATGCGGGAGGAGAACAAGTCCCGACCGGGCGCACCGCAAGCGGCCAAGGGGGGCCACCCATCCCCCGCTCCGCCGCTCCCCATGCGACCGGATCGGCAAACAGAGCGGCCCCGGGGAACGGACCTGCGTTCCCCGGGGCCTTTTACGGCGTTACAGCCGCTGCTTGCGCAAAAGCCGGATATCCTCGCCGTAGAAGGGGAGCACCCGGTATTCCCCCTCCAGCCGGGAGGCGATCTGGCCGGTGTAGCGGCGGCGTACCTCGTCCATGGACAGGTTGGAGGAGATCACCGTCCGCTTGTCCGCCATCAGGCGGGCGTTGACCAGGGTATACAGGGCGGACTGGACAAAGGGGGTAGTCAGCTCGCTGCCCAGGTCGTCCAGGATCAGCAGATCGCAGCCCAGATACCGCCGGGTCTCGTCCCGGGCCTCCTCCGCGTCCAGCTTGTCCCGAGCAAATTTCTGCTCCTCAAAGCGGGCAAAAATATTCACCGCCGTATCATAGACCACGGAAAAGCCGTTTTCCGACACGGTGCGGGCGATACAGGCGGACAAAAAGGTCTTCCCGAGCCCCGGGGCGCCGGTCAGGAAGAGGTTTTTGAAGTAGAATTTTCCAAACTTCTGGGCGTAATTCAGGCACACCTCATAGATAAACTCCATGTTCTCCCGGGGGGAGACGGCCTCCCCCGGCCAGGCCTGGGCATTATAGTAGTCCAGGGAAAACGCGTCAAAGGACTGCTCTCCCAGTTCCAGCAGCTTGGACAGCTCCCGGATCTGCTCCTGGGCGCAGAGCGTTTTCAAACAGGTGCACATCTCCACGCCGATCCACCCCGTATCCTTACATTTGGGGCAGGCGGGACGCTCGTCCAGGGCGTCGGCCGGATAGCCCGCACCGGTCAGCAGGGCGGTGCGTTCGGCCTGCAGGTCCAGGTTCCGGTCCCGGATCACGCCGATGGCGGGGGCCGGGTCCCGGCCCTCCCGCAGGGAGGCTGAAATGATCTGCAAAATGGTCCCCCGCAGCTGCCTGTCGATCTCCGCCACCCGGGGCAGGCGCCGGTAGATCTCCGCCCGCCGGCGCTCCAGCTCCCGCGCCCGGTCCTCCCGGGCTTCCTCCAGACGCCGGGCGGCCCGGCGCAGAACGCTCGCCTCGTAGGCCATGGCTTATCCCCCCTCCTCACGCTGTTTTTTCATAAAGGCCCGCATCCGCTCCAGGTCCTCCCGTACCCGCGCGTCCGCCTCGCCTGGGGCGGCGGAGCGCCCGGGTTCCGCCGCCCCCGCCCGGACCGGCCGCGGCCGGTCTCCCGCCTCGATCTCCGCCAGGGTATGCAGGTTCTTTTTGTGCCAGAGGCACAAGATCCCGTTCATGTAATCCCAGTCCATGCCCTGCTTTTTGTATACCGTCTTTTCGTAAGCAAGGCGGAGGGCCTCGTCCCCAAAGCCCATATCCGTCCAGGCTGCGATCTTTTTCCGTTCCTTCTCCACCAGGGGACGGGGCTTCTGATCCAGCAGGCGCAGGATCTCCCCTTCCCGGGTACGCAGGGTCGCCAGGCGCTTCAGGTGCTGCTCGGCGGCCTCCAGCGTATCCGCCCCCTGCCGCTTCCAAAGGAAGCCTTCCTTCTGGACCTGCGACATGCTGGGCACCCGCCCGGGCCCGTACTTGCGCTGGAATTCCTCCACGCACCAGCTCACCAGCAGGCAGATGACCTCCGGGGGCAGGCCCAGGTAGTCGTACAGGGTAAACAGGCTCTTGAGCCCGGCCGTGGAGAGGATCTTCCCCAGCCGCCGCTGGACCTCGGCGACCAGGCCCGGAAAGCCGGAGCGTCCGTCCTCCAGTTCCCGCGTAATGTCGGCGGCGGAGTATTCCGGCGGCCCCTCCGGCTCCGGCGGCGCCGGAGGAGGAGCCGGCTGGGCGCTTTGTTCCGCCAGGCCCAGCTGCGCCAGCGCCTCCAGGGCGGCGTCCAGCCGCACCCCGTCCCAGCGCAGGGCCCTCCGGGCCGCGTCTGGTGCGGCGGAACGCCCGTGACGCAGCAGCCACAGGTAGAGCAGCGCCGCGTCTCCGTTCCCGGCGCGCAGCAGCCGGTCCGCCGCCGGACCGGTCATCGATACGATCTCTCCAGGCAGCAGCAGCTCCTGTGCCACGGGCGTCCCTCCCTCCGCAGGTATTGTGTTTCTATCATATCACAACCTTCCGTTGTTGTACACAAAAAACATCTGCGGGCATTCCGTTCTGCCGCCCTCCGCTACTGCTTTGCCTCGCCCGGGATCTGCCGGCTGCACAGGAACCAGTCCTCACACTCCAGATGCTGGGCCTGCGGGTTGTTCTGCCGGGAGAGCAGTTCGTCATAGGTCCGGGGCGGCGGCACCAGGGCCGGCTGTCCCGGCTGCCAGTTGGCGGGGGTGACCACATGCTCCCGGTCCGTGGTCTGAAGCGCGGTGAGCAGCCGCAGGATCTCCGGTATGCTGCGGCCGTTGGTCAGCGGGTAGACCAAAATGGCCCGGATGGTCTGCTCCGGGTCGATGAAAAACACATTGCGCACGGTCTCCTGACGGCTCACATCGGGCGCCATCATCCCGTAGAGCCGCGCGATCTCGCCGGTGCGGTCCGCAATGATTGGAAATGGTACCTGTACGCCGGTCGCCACGTAGATGGCGTAGACCCACGCCAGATGGGACGGGTTACTGTCGATGCTCAGTCCCAGCAGCTGGGCGCCGCGGGCTTCAAATTGGGGCTGCGCCTTGGAAAAGGCAAGAAACTCGGTGGTGCAGACCGGCGTAAAGTCGCCGGGGTGAGAAAAAAGAACGACCCATTTGCCCTGATAGTCGGACAGCTTGATGGGCCCGAAGGTGGTGGCTGCGGAAAAATCGGGCGCCTTCATGCCGATGCGGATACAGTTGTTCTCCACGCGGAATAACCTCCATTCTGTACCGCTATCTTATGCAGAAGATAGGCGCATCGTGCCGGATGCGCCCGCGCGCCAAGCCCGCTTCCAGGCCCCAGCGGAGCAGTTCCCCGGAATTTGTGACTTTTCTTTGCATAATATATTGTTTTTTTGTAAACGTTAGCACTCTCATATTGACAGTGCTAATCCGCCGGTCTATGATAAGGGCGTACCAAGAAAGAGGGACCGGAGCGGCCCCTCCGCAGGGCATAAGGTAAGACGACGAATGGAGGAATGACTTATGTTGCCCAGCATTTTTGGTGAGAACCTGTTTGACGACTTCTTTGATTCCGGTTTCGACCGGGCCTTCTGGGGCGGGCGCGATGCGCTGTACGGCAAGCATGCCAAGCACCTGATGAAGACCGACGTGAAAGAGCGACCGGAGGAATACGAGCTGGCCGTAGATCTGCCCGGCTTTCAGAAGGACGAGGTGAACGTGGGCCTGGAGAACGGCTATCTGACCATCCGCGCCGCCAAGGGCCTGGATAAGGACAAAACGGACAAGGACGGCAAATACATCCGTCAGGAACGGTACGCCGGAGTCTGCACCCGCAGTTTTTATGTGGGCGATGTGAAGCCGGAGGAAATCCGCGCCAAGTACGAGTCCGGCGTTCTGACGCTGCACATCCCCAAGCGGGACGTCAAGACCGCGCAGCAGCCCAACCGCATCGCAATCGAATAAGGTCTTTCCGGCGGGGCCGGGGCGCGAGCAAAACTCGTGCCCGGGCCCTTTGACATTTTCGAGCGTTTCCACCAAAACCCGCAAAGTTCATGAAGATTTTATTTTTAATTTACGGCAGCTATGCTATAATAATACGAACGGGCGCAGCCGCTTTTCGGTTGATTCCCGCGGTTTTGCCGCATTTGTTTGAACGGCGGCTGCATCCGTCCGCAGTTTCGTACTTCAGGACCGGTTTCCATGCGCCCTTCCACCGGCGCGCAAATGATGCGGCGCGTTCCGGCCGCCTTGCCCAAAGCACTTGCACCGGAAGACGCCTGTATGTTCCAGGCTTGCGGCTTTGCGCCGTATGCAGTATAATGAAACTAGATTCGTATGGTCAGGAGGGCTTTCCATGAAGAACCGCGTCACCGTAACCATTGCCGGGCAGGAGTATACCCTCGTCGCCGCCGAGGATGTGCGTTACGTCCAGAGGGTCGCCAGCCATGTGGACGCCAAGGTGCAGGAGGTGCTGGACGGCGCGAAGGTCTCCATGGTGGACGGCGCCGTTCTGGCTGCGGTAAACATCGCCGACGAGTATTTCAAGGAAGTGGAGACCGCCGAGAACCTGCGCCGTCAGCTCAAGGAGTACCTGGAGGAGGCCACCAAGATGAAGCTGGAGCTCTCCGAGGCCAAACGCGAGATTTTTAAGCTTCAGAACCAAAAGGCCAAATAGGCCGCCGCCTTACCAGGTCCGGAAATTTGATCGCCCCGGAGGTCCTTATGTTAGAGCTGCTTTCTCCTGCCGGTTCCATGGAGGCGCTGTTCCCCGCGCGACCGGCCGCGCGGGGGCCCCTTTGATTCGAGCTTATCACCGGACGGGAGTGAATCCCGTCCGGCTCCGCCGCTTCCGCGGCGGGGCGGCCGCCGCCTTACCAAATCCGGAAATTCGATCACCCCGGAGGTCCTTATGTTAGAGCTGCTTTCTCCTGCCGGTTCCATGGAGGCGGTGGCCGCGGCCGTGCAGAACGGCGCGGACGCCGTCTATCTGGGATATGGGGATTTTAACGCCCGCCGCAATGCAAAGAATTTCTCCCGGGAGGAATTTGCGGCGGCGGTTTCTTATTGCCATCTGCGGGGCGCCAAGGTCTATCTGACGTTGAACACCCTGCTCACCGACCGGGAGCTGCCCGAAGCCGCCAAATACGCCGCAGACGCCTCGGCCATCGGGGCGGACGCGGTGCTGGTACAGGATCTGGGCGTGCTGCGGATGCTGCGGCAGGTATCCCCCGATCTGCCCCTCCACGCCTCCACCCAGATGACGCTGCACAATCTGGACGGCGTCAAGCAGGCCGCTGATCTGGGGCTTCAGCGGGCGGTGCTCGCCCGGGAGCTGTCCCGGGACCAGATCGCCTACATCTGTGAGCGCTCCCCCATCGAAATCGAGGTCTTCGCCCACGGGGCCCTGTGCATGTGCTACTCGGGGCAGTGCTTTCTGTCCTCCGTCATCGGGGGACGCAGCGGCAATCGGGGCCTTTGCGCCCAGCCCTGCCGTCTGAAGTACGGCTGGGCGGAGCGGGCCGACGCCTATCCGCTCTCCCTGAAGGACCTGTCCTTGGCGGGGCACCTCCAGGAACTGCGCAAGATGGGGGTGGCCTGCGTCAAGCTGGAGGGGCGCATGAAGCGCCCGGAGTACGTGGCCATTGTCACCGGCATCTACGCCGCCGCCATCCGGGAGAACCGGGAGCCCACGGCAGAGGAGCTGGCCCAGCTGGAGGCCGCATTCTCCCGGCAGGGCTTTACCCAGGGATACTATCTGGACCGGCAGGGCCCGGAGATGTTTGGCGTGCGGGAGGAAGCGGGCAAGGAGCCCCGCGAGCTGTTTGCCCGGGCCCGTAATACCTACCAGAGCGGAGAGGCCGCCCGGGTCCCCGTGACCTTCTACGCTCTGATCCGTCCCGGCGAGCCCGCCCGGGTCGGGGTGGAGGACCCCCAGGGCCGGGTGGCCACCGCCGAAGGCAGCGTGCCTGAGGCCGCCCATACCCGCGCCCTGGACGCCCCGACGGTGGAGAAGCAGCTCTCCCGCACCGGGGGCACCCCCTACCGCTGCGAGAAGGTCCGCGCCCTGGTCGAACCGGGCCTGTCCCTCCCCCTGGCATCCCTGAACGCCCTGCGCCGGGAGGCTCTGGACGCCTTGAGCGGGCAGCGCTGCCAGCCGCCACGCCGGCGGGGCGGGACCTATCATGCCGGGGCCCGGTATGAAAACCGGAAGGACCCCCCCGTGCTCACGCTCTCCCTGCGGTACGCCGAACAGCTCACCGCGGAGCTGCTCTCCCTCTCGCCCGCGCTGGTCTACCTCCCGTTGGACGAGCTGTGCGCCCATCCGGACAAGGCCGCCGGGACTCCAAACACCCGCATCGGCGTCACCCTGCCCCGGGTGGCCTGGGACCGGGAGTGGCCGCAGCTGCTGGAACAGCTGCGCAGGGCCCGCGCGCTGGGCGTGGAGGACGCCCTGGCGGGGAACCTGGGCATGCTCTCCTGCGTCAAAGAACTGGGCTTCACCCTCCGGGGGGATTTTGGCCTGGAGGTGTACAACTCCCAGGCGCTCAAGCAGCTCAAACGGCTGGGGCTCCGGTCCGCCGCCGTCTCCTTTGAGCTGAAGCTGGCCCAGATCCGGGATATCTCCAAGTGCATGGACATAGAGATGATAACCTACGGGCGGCTGCCCCTGATGATCCTGGAAAACTGCATCATTCAAACCCGCGCCGGGCACTGCGGCTGTGAAAACCCCAATGTGCTTACCGACCGGAGGGGGGCCCGTTTCCCGGTGATCCAGGCCCCCGGCTGCCGCAATGAGCTTTTGAATTCCCAAAAGCTTTTCCTGGCGGACAAGGCCGCCGACTACCGCCGCATCGGCCTGTGGGCCCAGCGGCTGCTGTTTACCACGGAAAACCCCAAAGAGTGCGTGCAGGTGACCCGGCGGTATTTGGAAAACGACCGCTGGGCCCCCGCCGAATATACCAGAGGCCTCTATTACCGGGACGTAGAATAAGGAGAACGCCAATATGCAGATGAAGCTTTTTGTCCAGCGGCTGGACCCCCGTGCGCCGCTGCCCGCCTGCCAGACCCCCGGTTCCGCCGCCATGGACCTGGCCGCCCTGCTGGACGCGCCGGTGACCATCGCCCCCCGCGCCCTGGTGAACATCCCCACGGGGCTTGCCATCGCGCTGCCCGACGCGGGCTGGGTGGCGCTGGTCTTCGCCCGCTCGGGCCTGGGCATCAAGCACGGGATCGCCCTGTCCAACGGAGTGGGGGTCATCGACAGCGATTATCGGGGAGAGCTCCGGGTGGGGCTGACCAACCTGTCTGACACGCCCTATACGGTCCAGCCCGGCGACCGGGTGGCCCAGCTCATGGTGGTGCCCGTAGCCCGGGCCTGCGTGCTGGAGCTTGACGAGCTGCCCGCCACCCAGCGGGGCGCGGGCGGCTTCGGCTCCACGGGGAAGTGAGGCGCATGGGCATCGTTTTGGCCTCCCGGTCCCCCCGCCGGCGCCAGCTGCTGGAGCAGATGGGCCTGCGGGACTTCCGCATCGTCTGCTCCGACGCGGATGAGACGGCGTCCCCCGGCCTGACGCCCCCGGCGCTGGTGGAAGCGCTTTCCGCCCGAAAGGCCGCAGCCGTGCAGCACGCGGCGGCGGCCGGGGACCTGATCATCGCCGCCGACACTGTGGTGGCCCTGGACGGCCGGGTCCTGGGCAAGCCCGCCGACGGGCCGGACGCATTTGCCATGCTTTCCGCCCTCTCCGGCCGGCGCCACCAGGTCTACACCGGCCTGACCGTGGTATGCGGCGCGCAGCGTCTGACCGAGCACGAGGTCACGGCCGTGACCTTTCGGAGCCTGTCCAGCGCGGAGATCTGCGCCTACATTGCGACCGGCGAGCCCATGGACAAGGCGGGCGCCTATGGAATCCAGGGGCGGGGCGCCCTGTTTGTGGAGGGGATCGAGGGGGATTATTACAACGTGATGGGCCTGCCGGTGTGCCGTCTGGGGCGCATCCTGGCCCGGCTGGGCGTGGACTGCGCCCGGCTTTGGAGCGAGCTGTGACCGTTGAGAGGGAGGGCGACACGTGAAAGACTTTTTCCGGCACAATGGGGTCCTCATCCTCATTGCCGCCGTCCTGCTGGCGCTGGTGACGGCGGTGGTCTCCATGCTGCTGGGAGGGACGGCGGACCCGCTGTCCAATCTGGTGGGGATCGTCACCACCCCGGTACGCAACGGCATCAGCGCCCTGGCCGGCTGGACGGAGGAACAATACGCCGACGCCTTTGAGCGGGAACAGCTCAAAAGTGAAAACGCAGAGCTCAAGCTCCGCGTGGCCGAGCTGGAGGAACAGGCCCGGGCCGCGGAAGCCGCCCTCCAGGAAAACGAGCGGCTGCGCAGCCTGCTGGACCTGCGGCCCAGCCAGCGGGAGTTCGATCTGGAATCGGCCACCGTCACCGCCCGTTCCACCTCCAACTGGGAGTCCACGCTCACCATCAGCAAGGGCAGCTCCTCGGGCCTGGAAGCCGACGACTGTGTCGTGGACGAATATTGGAACCTGGTCGGCATCGTCCTTGAGGTGGGGGAGAACTGGGCCCGTGTGGCCACCGTGGCGGATTCCGGCCTGGAGCTGGGCGGACAGCTGGCCCGCACCGGCGGGGCGGCCATCCTGGAGGGCGACTTTGCCCTGATGGGGGAGGGCAAGCTCAAGCTGAGCTACCTGCCGGAGAATGCGGAGCTCATCGCCGGGGATCTGGTGACCACCTCCGGGCGGGGGGGCGTATACCCCGCCGGGCTGGCGGTGGGCCATGTGGAGGAGGTCCATACCGAGGCCAGCGGCATGACGCGCTATGCCGTCATCGTACCGGAGACCGATCTGGACGGGCTCAAGCAGGTCTTCGTGATCAAAGAATTTACCATCGTGGAGTGACGTCGCAAGCGGTCGAAAAAGGTGCTTCGCACCTTTTTCGAGGAGGATCACACGCAAGGCGGACCTCGATTTCTTGCGGAAAAGTCGGCCCGCCTTGCGTGTGAAGTGTCATTTCCGAGGCGCATGTCCCCGGAAATGACGGATTTTGATTTTATTCCGCCGCCTGCCTGCGCCCGCAGGCGCGTTTCGGAGCGCAACCGCCCCATCGGGGCGGGTCTTAGCGCGGAGATGGCGACGGAACTCTGCGAGGCTTTCCTGCGGGAGGGTTTTTCGACAAGCTAATCGGGAAGGCAGCGGGAAGGAGGGCGTTTATGACCCGCAGCGATTTTATGATAAAATGGGGCGTGTATGCCCTGGCCATCCTGCCTATTTGGTTTCTGGAGGTCTACGTGCTCAACCGCCTGCCGGTGCTGGGGGTGACGCCCATGCTGATGCCCCTGGCCGCCGTGGCCGCTGCCGTGCTGGAGGGCGCCACCGGAGGCGCCGGCTACGGGCTGTTCGTGGGGATCCTGTGCGACGCGGCCTATCACGGCACCAACGGCGCCATGACCCTGGGGCTCTGCCTACTGGGCATGGCGGCGGGCGCCCTGGCCCAGTACGCCCTGCGGCAGAATCTGGTAGGCTGCCTGCTGTGCTCCTTGGGGGCGCTGCTGTGCATCGACGCCGTCCGGGTAGCGGTCCATCTGCTGCGGGGAAGCGCCTCGCTGGGCGCGCTGCTGCGGGTGGCCGTACCGGAAGCGCTTTGGTCCATGGTGTTCGTTTTCCCGGTCTACGCCCTGTACCTGTGGGTATTCCACCGGGTCCCCAAACGCACCGTGCTGTAGCGGGGGGACTTTGCTGCCTGGAGGTGAGCGCACTTGGAAGGAAAACAATTTCAAAGACGGGCGCTGTTCACCGCGGCGCTTCTGGCGTTGCTGGTGGCGGCCTTCGCGGCGGTGCTGTGGAACCTGCAGGTGACCAATCTGGACTACTACCGGGGCCTGTCCACCCGCAAGATCGCCAACCGGGAGACGGTGGAGGCCGCCCGGGGGGAGATGCGGGACCGCTACGGCCGGGTCCTGGTGACCAACCGTGCCGTCTACCAGGTGACGCTGGATCTCTCCCGGATGGGCGAGGAGGCGCAGCGCAACGCCAACCTGCTCGCCCTGCTGGAGATCTGCCGGGAACAGAAGGTGGAGTGGAGCGATACGCTCCCCATCTCCGAAAGCGGCCCCTTTTCCTACACCAGCGACACCGCGCTGTCCTATCGCGCCGCCGACAGCAGCGCAGCGGAGACGGTGGTGCGCACCAGCTTGGGCAAGCTGGTGGACGCCCTGCCGCTGCAAAGCCGCGGCTTTCTTCCCGCAGGGGAGACCGACCCCTCGGCGGCGGCGCTGATGCAGGCCCTGCGGGGCTACTTTGAAGTGGACGAGAGCCTCTCCGACGGGGAAGCCCGCGCCCTCATCGGCGTGCTCTACGAAATCAACCTCCGGCAAAAAAACATTGATTACAGCGATTACATTTTTGCCCAGGACGTGGATATCGACTTCATCTCCACCGTTAAAGAGCACGGCCTGACCGGCGTGCAGATCGAGGCCGCCACCGTCCGGGAATATGCCACCTCCCACGCCGCCCACCTGCTGGGCCGGGTGGGCCCCATCTACGCCGACACCTGGGCCTACTATAAAGAACTGGGCTACAACATGAACGACACGGTAGGGATCGACGGGGCGGAGAGCGCCTTCGAGCCCTACCTGCGCGGGGAGGCCGGCGTGCGGGAGCAGGAGCTCTCCACCAGCGGCAAGGTGGTCAGCGAAAGCTGGTACACTGATCCGCTGACCGGGGAGACCCATGAGCCGGAGCCGGGCGACAACGTGCTGCTCACCCTGGATGTGAAGCTCCAGGCCAAGGCGGAGCAGGTCCTGGCGGATACCATCAGCAGCCTGGAATCCGCAGATACCGGCGGCGGCGCCGTCGTCATTCAGGACGTGTCCGACGGCGGCGTGCTCACCATGGCCTCCTACCCCACCTACGACCTGGCTACCGTATATTCCGACCAGGCCCTTTACGCCCAGGTCAGCAGCGACCCGCTGGAGCCTTTTTACAACCGGGCCTCCATGGGCCTGTACTCCCCCGGCTCCACCTTCAAGCCTCTGGTGGGCATTGCCGCTTTGGAGGAAGGGGTGACCACCCCCTCCGAAACGATCCGGGACACCGGCCGCTTTACCCTGCCGGAGGAGGAGAAATACCCCTACGGCGACTTTCACCCTCAATGCTGGATCTACCGCCAGTATGGCGGCACCCACGGACAGGAGAACCTGGCCGACGCTCTGCGGGACTCCTGCAACATCTATTTCTACACCATCGGCCACCGGCTGGGCATCGAACGCATCGACCTGTACGCCAAGATGTTCGGGCTGGGGGAGAAGACGGGCTTTGAGCTGTCCGAAAGCAAGGGCCGGGTGGCCGGCCCCGCGACCAGCGAGGCTCTGAATATGACCTGGTACGGCGGCAACCTGCTCAACGTTGCCATCGGCCAGGACAACACCGCCTGCACCCCGCTCCAGCTGACCAACTATATCGCCACCCTGGTCAACGGCGGCAACCACTACGCCACCCATCTGCTGCGCGCCGTCAAGTCCAGCGATTACAGCCAGACCGTGCTGGAGTATGAGCCCCAGCTGCTGGACACCCTGGAGCTGGACGCGGACAACGTGGAAGCGGTGAAGCTGGGGATGTGGAAGGTGGCAAACGACGCCAAGAGCAGCGTGAGCCGCTATTTTGCGGGCCTTCCGGTGGAGGTGGGCGCCAAGACCGGCTCCGCCCAGGTGGCCTCCAATGTAGAGGCAGACGCCGTGTTTGTCTGCTTCGCCCCCTATGACGACCCTCAGATCGCCATGACCATCGTGGTGGAGGGCGGCGCGTCCGGCAGCAATCTGGCCCAGGCCGCCGCCGAGATCTTGGATTACTACTTCAGCGCCGAGGACACTCTGGAGTCCGTGGACCCGGAGAACACGCTCCTGCGCTGACAAGGAATGATTGGATGACGGATACCCTTCTCTTCGATCCCCGGGACGAGCGGTATAAATCTCCCTACGGGGCGGTCAGCGCCGGAACCGTGGTGCATTTCGCGCTCCGGCCGGAGCGCGCTCAGGCTTTTTCCCGGGCGGTGCTCACCGCCCGGTTTGAAAGCCGGGCCAATGAGCTGGTGCGCATCTTTCTGCCCTGGAGCGGCCGGGACGGCGAACGGGACGTGTTCGCGGGCTCCCTGCCCACGGGGGATTATGTGGGTCTGATCTTCTACTCCTTCCGCCTGGAGGGGCTGGACGGCCGGACCCGGACGCTGGGGGAATACCAGCTGACGGTGTATGACGGCTGCGAGCAGGTGCCCGCCTGGTTTGGAGAGGGGACCTGTTATCAGATCTTTCCCGACCGCTTCCGCCGCAGCCGCATCCCCGACCCCGGCGGCATGGTGGGCGGCCGGAGCGTCCATGCCGCCTGGCAGGAGGAGCCGGAATACCGCCCCGACGCCCGGGGCGAGGTGCGCAACCGGGACTTCTTCGGCGGAGACCTGAAGGGCGTGCTGGAGCAGCTGCCCTACCTCCAGTCCCTGGGCGTGGAGACCCTGTATTTCAACCCCATTTTCGAGGCGGCGGAAAACCACCGCTACGGCACCGCCGATTATGAGCACGTAGACCCCATGCTGGGCTGTGACGCGGATTTTTCCGCTCTGTGCCGGGCTGCCCACGCCAGGGGGATGCGGGTCATTCTGGACGGTGTGTTCAACCACACCGGCTTTGTCAGCCGCTATTTCAACGGCGACGGCTTCTACCCCCAGCCGGGGGCGGCCCAGTCCCGGCAGAGTCCCTATTACCCCTGGTTCCACTTCCAGCACTGGCCCGACCGGTTCGACTCCTGGTGGGGCATCTATACCCTGCCCGCCGTCAACGAAGGGGAGGACTCCTACCGGGACTATATCATCCGGGGGGAACACAGCATTGTGCGCCGCTGGCTGCAGGCCGGGGCGGACGGCTGGCGGCTGGACGTGGCCGACGAGCTGCCCGACGACTTCATCCGCGAGCTCCATCAGGCCGTCCGGGCGGCCGACCCCAACGCCGTGGTCATTGGGGAGGTGTGGGAGGACGGCTCCACCAAGATCGCCTATGGGGTCCGCCGCAGACATATCTTGGGCGGACACTGCGACGGGCTGATGAACTACCCCTTCCGCAACGGCCTGATCTCCTTCCTGCTGGGCGCGGACGCGGCCTGCTTCCGGGATGCCATGGAGACCCTGCGGGAGAACTATCCCCCCTTCGCCTTTGCCTCCGCGATGAACTTTCTGGGCACCCACGACACCCCCCGCATCCTCACCCTGCTGGGCGTGGGCTCCGACTGCCGGGAGAACACCAAGGCCTGGCGGGCCGACTTCCGCATGGACGCCGGCCAGCGCGCCCTGGCCCTGGCCCGGCTGCGTCTGGGGGCCCTGGTGCTGTTCGCGTTTCCCGGCGCCCCCACGATCTATTACGGGGACGAGGCCGGGATGGAGGGCTTCGAAGACCCCTTCAACCGCCGCACCTTCCCCTGGGGCGCGGAGGACAAGGCCCTGACCGCCTGGTACGCCGCGCTGGGGCAGGCCCGAAAGTCCCTTCTCCCCCTGCGCCGGGGGGACCTGCGCTGGCTGCGGGCCGAGGGGCGGGTGCTGGCCTTCTCCCGGACCTGGGAAGGGGAGACGGTGATCGCTGCCGTCAACGCCGGGGACGCTCCGGAGCAGCTGCCCCTGGACGGCGCCTTCCGGGACCGGATGAGCGGGGAGCGCTTTACGGATACGGTTCCCCTGCCCCCCCTGACCGGCCGCCTGCTGACGGGGGAGCGTTGCAAATCCGCCTCCGGCGTGGTATAATGTCCTCATCTTACACAAAAGGAGCACGATATGCGCTGTCCGAACTGAGGTTCTTCTGAATCCGACGCTCCGCCCCGCCCATGGAGCGGACGCGAAGCTTGTTTCAATTCAGGAGGAACGATTATGATTCGGAATCAGCGCAATATTGCGCTCCTTTTTGCTGTTCTTTTTTTGCAGGGCATGGTCTTTTACAGTCCTGTGGCCACCCTTTACCGGCAGGAGAGCGGTCTGGATCTGGTACAGATCGGAGGGATCGAAAGCTTCTCCCTGGCGTTGATGCTCCTTCTGGAACTGCCCTGGGGGTGGCTGGCCGACCGGCTGGGGCACCGGCGCACCATCGTACTGTGCGCGTTCGTCTTCGCCGCATCCAAGGTAGTCTTCTGGCGCGCGGAGACCTTCGCGGCCTTTCTGGCGGAGCGGGCGCTGCTGGCAGTCAGCCTGTCCGGCCTGTCCGGATGCGACAGCGCCTTCCTGTTCGCCTGCTGCCGGGACGACGGGCACCGCAGGGCCTACGCCCTGAGCCAGGCAGTGCAGACGCTGGGGGTGCTGGCGGCCTCTCTGTCCTGGCCCCTTTGGGGCGGAACTTACCGCCTGGCCGCCCTGCTCACGGTCGGCTCCTACACGGCCGCCGCCCTGCTCACCCTGGGCCTGGCCGAGCCGGAGGGGGAGCGGGCCGCCCAGACCCGGACGGCGGAGCCCCTGTCCTTTGCCCAGGCGGCCCGGCGCACCCTGGCCCTCGCCCCGGTGCTGCTGGCCTTCTGCCTGGCGGAAGAGACCGGCCAGAGCGTCACCGTCTTTCTCAGCCCGCTCCTCTATACACGCGCGGGCATCCCCCAGCAGTGGTTCGGCGCCCTCCACGCCGCCATGACGGCGGCGGGCCTGCTGGGGGGCCTCTCCCATCGGATGTCCCGCCGTCTGGGGCAGCGGAGGGCGGCGGCGGCCCTCCTGACCGCGGGAACGGCGGCCTGCCTGCTGCCGGTCCTGTCTCCCGCCCCCGCCGCCGCCGTGCTGGGGGTCACGGCCCTGCGGGCCGTACAGTCCCTGCTGACGCCCCTGTCCCTGTCGATCCAGAACGAGCGCGCCCACCCGACGGGGCGGGCCGCCCAGCTCTCCTGCAACGCCATGCTCATGGACGTGGGGAGCATGTGTCTCTACCCCGCCTTCGGGGCGCTGGCCGACCAGGGCGTGGAACGGGCGCTGCTGCTGGGCGCAGCCTGCTGCGCCGCCGCTCTGGTGCTGTTCCGGGCAGGCGCAGGCCAGTCCGCATCCTGAAGCCCGCGGCCGCGCTCCCAGTCTCCCCGGCACGACGGGACTAACCGCCGGGCAGGAGCCGAACCGACCGCGCATCCCCCTGCCCCGAAACCGCGTAAAAGGCGTACTCCTCCGGCTTCAGCCCGCAGGCGGCCAGCGCGCCGCGCACCCGCTCCAGTGCCTCAGGCGGGAGGCGCAGGGCGATGCCGCAGCCCTGGGACACCTCCCGCAGCACGGGCATGACCTGGACCGCGGCGACCTCCGCTCCCGCACGCTGGGCCAGCAGGGCGGCATAGGTGGAGGAAAATGCGGCCATAACGTAGTCCATCAGAGGGTGACCACCTTGGCGGAGCGGGCCATGCAGGACACGATATCATACATATTGCTCACCGTGCCCGCCTTCAACTGATCGGCCAGGCCGTAGAAGTTCAGGCACGTGCCGCATACCAGCACCTTTACCCCCCGCTCCTGCAGAGCGTTCAGGTGCTCCGCCACCTGGGCGTCCAGGGTGGGCAGCTTTACCCCCGCATTCATAAAAAGGATCGTTCCGGGCAGCTCGTCTCCCTGGGTGAGGGTATAAAAGAACATGCGCATCAGGCTGCTCCCCAGTTCCCGGTCCCCGTCGCCGATGCAGTCCCGGCCTGCGAAGACCGTCCAATCCCCGGCGGCGGCGTGTTGGGAAGGGCTTGCCGCCTGCGCCGTCGGCGTGCCGGAGGCGGCAAACGTCACGGCAAACCCTTCCCCGTCCCCTACGGGATGTGCCTGATAGCCCCTGCTTTCCGCCAGACGCTTCAGGTTTTCCACGGCGGCGGCGTTGTCCACCCGGACGGTAAAGGCCGTCTCGCCGGCAGCGATGGCCTTCTGGGCCAGGACTACCGGGATGGGACAGTTTTTTCCTCTGGCGTCGATCATTTTCATATCCATGCATCTCCGTTCCGTATCTGCTTCTCCTCTCATTATAACCGCCGCATTCCCCCTGTCAAGCAAACGAAAGGGGCGCTGCCCGAATGGCAGCGCCCCTCAGAGGGTTTCGGCGGAAACAGCCCGTTTAGTTGCGGCCCACGAAGTCGTCCTTGGTGACGGCCATGACGACGGCGGCCACGACGGCCAGAACGGCCAGCACCGCGTAAGCGGTGGCGTAGGAGGAAGCCTCGCCGATGATGGCGACCAGGGAAACGCCGATGGCGCCGATGGCGGCCACGATGGGCTTGAGCACCTTGTAGGCCAGCGGGAAGTCATAGCGGCCCCAGACGGTGCTGGTGAAGGACACCAGATAGTTGGACGCGCCGCCCAGCATCAGGGCCAGGAAGGGGAGCGACAGGTAGATGCAGGCGCGGATGCCGGTCAGGTTGAGGATCAGGGAGACCACACCGATGCCGAAGGTGATGATGATGGCCCTCTTGGGACCCACCTTGGCATCCAGCACGCCGCACAGGGGGCTGCCGAAGCAGGCGGCGATCCCGGCGATGGCCAGCATGCCGATGATCTCACCGGGCTGGTAGCCAATGCTGGACAGGCGGGCGAAGAAGTTGGTCATGATGCCCAGGGACAGCAGCTCCATGACGCCCAGGGAGAAGCCGGCCATCCAGGTGCGCTTGTAGGAGAGCATTTTCCCAGGGGTCCAGGGAGAGGTCTTCATGTACTCCAGGCCGGCCTTGAGCTCCTGCTCCGCCTGCGCCTTGTCGAAGGAGCGGTCGTTGTCGGGGAAGGCGCCGGCCTGCTCGGGATAGTCCCGCACAAAGACGGCGCACAGCACGGCCAGCACCGTGCAGGCGACGCCGTAGAAGGTATAGACGGCGCGGGTGCCGCCCATGCCGACCAGGATGGAGGCCAGGGCCGTGGTGGTAGCGGCGGACAGGGGGAAGCCGATGGTGATCCAGCCCATGACCAGGCCCTTTTTCTTGGGGAACCAGTTGCCGATGACGTTTCCGTTGGCAATGTAGGCAAAGCCCATGCCGCCCACCATGGCCACGGACACGCAGACGAAGTACACCACGTAGTTGGCGGCGTAGCCCCAGGCGAAGCAGGCGATGGCGGTGATGGCCAGCGAGCAGGTCCAGGCAAAACGGGCGGACTTCTTGGCGCCGATATAGCCCCAGAGCACGCCGCCCGCCACGGCGATCCAGCCGCCCACGGTGGAGAACATGGACAACACCCCGTAGTTCATGCCGGTGGTGCCGGCGAACACCTCGCGGGTAACGTTCAGGGAATCGTTGATCAGAGAGCTGTCGATGAAGATGCACGCGAAGGAAAAGAGCATCAGCAGCCAGCCCTTGGCGCCAAAGTTGGCAGTGACCTTGGTGGTTTTATTTTGTGCGTTCAAACCAGATTCCTCCTTTTATTCGTAGACCTCCGGGCGGCTTCTTCCCACACCGCCCGTAAACGCCTGTATTTTATCGCAGGCGGCGGCAGACGTAAAATACCGATTCCGTATGGCTCCCATACGGAAAACGCTTGACCGGCTGTGCGGGCCCCCTCTTCCCCCTCGTTTTGCGCCACCCGGACGGCTTTTTTGTGTAAAAGGGCAAAATGGGGCCCCGGGATTTCAGCAATGCGCCGATTCTATAACGAAAAAAGCATAGCTGCCATTCCGATTTTACATAGAAAGCCATGACACCCCCCGAAAAATCTGCTATACTGAAGCAAACAACGCAGGAGACGAGGTGTGTACGGATGAACTTGGAACAGATCGAGAGCTTTCTGGTCCTGGCACAGCGGCTCAATTTTACGCAGGCGGCGAACGACCTGTTCATGGCGCAGCCTGCCCTGAGCCGGCTGATCGCGGCCCTGGAAAAGGAGCTGGAGGTCCAGCTCTTTCACCGCAATTCCCGGGGGGTGTCCCTCACCCCGGCGGGGGAGGCGTTCCTGCGGGAGTGCCCCGCCATTCTGGACGGCTACCGCCGCAGCGTCAGCGCCGCCCAGCTGGCCCAGAAGGGGTACGCGGGCACGCTCACCCTGGGCATCCTGCGGGATGCGTTTCATCCCGAGGCGGTGGACATCTATCAGGCCATGGAGCGGCGCTATCCCGAGGTACGCCTGCTCCTGCGGGAATACAGCCACTCCCAGCTGATCCGGCGCTTTTTGGACGGGGAGCTGGACGCCATTTTCAACTTCGGCTCCGAGGCGATGCCGCCGGAGGTGGAGAGCCTGGTGCTGCGCCGGGACCACCAGTGCGTGGTGGTCCCGCCCCACTCGCCCCTGGCCCTGGAGCGCAGCCTGCGGATGGAGGATCTGAAGGGGGAAAAGTTTATCGCCATGGCCCGCTCCGCCTCCCAGCCCGGACACGACTTTCTCTGGCGGATCACGGCGGAAGCCGGCTTCGTGCCGGAGATCGTGGCGGAGGTGGGCCATGTGCCCACCCTGCTGATGCTGGTGGCCTGCGGCCTGGGGATCAGTACCCTGACCAACGACTTCGAGTATCTGACCCGCGGCCGGGTGACCTTTGTCCCCCTGGTGGGCGTGCCGCTGTCCAGCCACAGCCTGAGCTGGCGGCGGGGCAGCGCCAATCCGTCCCTGCCCCTTTTGGTGGATACGGTGCGGGACTTCCTGGCGAAAAAATGAAGATTTCGTAAAAAAAGCGGAAGCCGGACGGCTTCCGCTTTTTTATCCACCGTATCTGTGTTATAATCAAACAACTTTCAGAGAAGCAAACCGGTTTTGGGAAGCCCGCGGCGTTTTATGCGGTAAACGGCCGCTTTGCACCGCTCAGGGAAAGGAGGGGGTCCGGATGGAAGCGCTGTTTGCCCTGCCCCAGCAGTGGATGGACGCGCTGACCGGTTGGCTGGCGGCCAACCCGCAGCTGTGCGGCTGGTTTACGTCCATCGTACGCTTTGTGTTCCCGGTACTGGCTCTGCTGATCCTTATCCGCTCCATCCGTTCCCTGCTGACGGTGCCCCATCTGCCGGAGGTGTGGGCCTACCTGACCCTGCCCAACGGGTCGGGGGAGCCCCTGACCCACTGGGAAAACATCCTGGGCCGGGGCGGCGCCTGCGACGTGGTGCTGAATTATCCGGTGGTCTCCCGCCAGCACGCCGCCCTGATCCGCCGCGAGGACGACACCTGGACGGTCCACGACCTGGGCTCCACCGGCGGCGTCACCGTCAACGGCGCGGCGGTGGAGGGCAGCGCCCCGGTGGCCTACGGAGACGTTCTGGGCCTGGGCGGGGTGGAGACCGTGCTGCTGCCCGTGTCTCCGGAGGAAAAGGCCCAGCGCCGCCACCGCCGCCGTGCTGCCAAGCCCGCCTCTCCCTGGCTGGGGCTGGTGCTGCTGACGGTGTTTCAGGTGCTGTGCGCGCTGCAGCTGATCCTCTCCGCCGGGGCGCAGGCCACGCTCAACCTTCCCGGCGCCTTTCTCTGCCTCTCGCTGGTGATGTGGCTCTACTTTCTCACCATGCGCCTGCTGCGGCGGGTGGGGTTCGAGATGGAGACCATCGCGTTCTTCCTGTCCACCCTGTCCCTGGCCATCACCGCCTCCTCCGCGCCGTCGGCGCTGTTCAAGCAATTTCTCGCCCTGCTGCTGGGCCTGGTCCTCTTCCTGATACTGGGCGTTTTTCTGCGGGATCTGGAGCGGGCCAAGCACATCCGCTGGCTCATGGCCGCCGCCGCGATCGGCCTGGTATCCGTCACCCTGGTGCTGGGATCCGCCCCTCAGTACGGCGCGGCCAACTGGATCCGGCTGGGCGCGCTCTCCCTCCAGCCCTCGGAGCTGGCCAAGATCTGCTACATCTTTGCCGGCTCGGCCACGCTGGAGCGGCTCTTCCGCAAGCGGAACCTGGGCCTGTTCATCGTCCTGACCGGCGTGTGCCTGGGCTGTCTGGCCCTGATGAGCGATTTCGGCACCGCCGCCATCTTTTTCGTAACCTTCCTGGTCATCGCCTATCTCCGCTCCGGTGATTTCGCCACCCTGTCCCTGATCACGGGCGGCGGCGTGTTCGCCGTGCTCACCATGCTCTCCCTCAAGCCCTATATCCTCCGGCGCTTTGCCACCTGGGGCCACGCCTGGGAGAACGCCTCCGCCGGGGGCTACCAGCAGACCCGCGCCATGTCGGCCGCCGCCTCCGGCGGTCTGGTGGGGGTGGGGCCCGGGGAGGGCTGGCTCCACCGGGTGGCCGCCGCGGATACCGATCTGGTCTTCGGTATGCTCTGTGAGGAGTGGGGCCTGATCATCGCGGCGCTGGCGGTGCTCTCCGTGTTCACACTGGCGGTCTTCGCCGTGCGCGCCTGCCGGGCGGGTCGGAGCAGCTTTTACACCATCGCCGCCTGCGCCGCCACCTCCATGATGGTCTTTCAAACCTGCCTGAACGTGTTCGGTGCGGTGGACCTGCTGCCCCTCACCGGGGTCACGTTTCCCTTCGTGTCCAACGGCGGATCGTCCATGCTGGCTTCCTGGGGCCTGCTGGCCTTTCTGAAAGCCACCGACACCCGCCAGAACGCCAGCTTTGCCATCCGCCTGCCTTCCCGGCGGGAGGACCGCCGGGGTGCGGCGCTGGCCCCCCGGGACACGGAGGGCTGGGAACAGGAGGCGGATGATGAAGAAGATTGAACGCCGGGCCCTGTTGTGCCTGCTCCTGGCCGCCGCCCTGATCGCGGGGCTGGCGCTGTATGTGGGGCGCTGGGCGCTGAACGGCGGGCGCTGGGCCTCCTACGCCGCCAACCGGCATCTGTTCAACTCCAGCGGGGAGCTGGCCGTGGGCCGGGTGCTGGACCGGGACGGCGACGTGCTCTCCTGGGTGGACGGCGCCGGGCGGCGCGCCTACTACGAAAACGCCACGGTACGGAAAGCCACCCTCCATGCAGTGGGGGACCGGGGCGGCAACATCGGCACCGGCGCCCTGACCGCCTTTGCCGACCGGCTTTCGGGCTACAACCTGCTCACCGGAGCCTACTCCCCCCTGGGCCGGGGCAACGACCTGTACCTGACCCTGGACGCCCGGCTCAACTACATCGCCTATCAGGCGCTGGGCGGGCGCAAGGGGGCCGTGGGCGTGTACAACTATCAGACGGGGGAAGTCCTGTGCATGGTCTCCGCCCCCTCCTTCGATCCCCTGGATCCCCCGGAGCATGTGGAGGACGATCCCGCCTACGACGGAGTCTATCTCAACCGCTTCCTGTCCGGTACGTTTGTGCCCGGCTCGGTGTATAAGACCATTACTCTGGCCGCGGCCATTGAGAACATTCCCGATCTCTTCACGCGCACCTGGACCTGTACCGGCTCCACCGACGTGGCGGGTGAGGCCGTCACCTGTCCTCACGCGCACGGGGAGCTGGATATCTACGCAGCGCTCTCCAGCTCCTGCAACGGAGTGTTCGCCCTTCTGGCCGCCGAGCTGGGGGACGCGGTGCTGGAGGCTTACACCCGGCAGGCGGGCCTGACGGCGCGCTATTCCGTCAGCGGCCTGAATACCGCCGCCGGGAGCTTTGCCTTCAGCGGCCTTTCGCAGGGGGCGCTGGGCTGGGCCGGCGTGGGGCAGGGGGACGACCTGGTCAACCCCTGCGCGCTGATGGTCTACATGGGAGCCATCGCAAACGGGGGAAGCGCGGCGGCGCCCCAGCTCGTCCTCAAGACGGAAAACGCCCTGGGACTGCCCTCCGGCTTCTACCGCAGAAAGAGCACCGGCACCCTGGTCGCCCCAGCCACAGCGGCCACCCTGGCCGAGATGATGCACCGCAACGTGACCGAGACCTATGGGGCCGGCCGCTTCCCCAATATGGACGTGTGCGCCAAGAGCGGTACGGCGGAAGTGGGTGGCGGCAGCCCCCACGCCTGGTTCGCCGGATTCCTGCGGGGGACGGATACGCCCTACGCCTTTGTGGTGCTGGTGGAAAACGGCGGCTCCGGCGCGGATACGGCGGGCTCCGTAGCCGCCCAGGTGCTGGACGCGCTGGTCAACGGGTATTGACCCTTTCCCGGCCGGCTCCGCTTGCCCTCAAAAACGGGACCAACCCGAAGGTTGGTCCCGTTTCTCGTTTTCGGTCTGTGCCGCCGGGAAAGGGCGTTTACTTGCGCCCGCCCCTGCGGGAATTGCGCCGCTCCGCCTGGCGCAGCTCGGACAGCTTGCTGTCTGAAGAGGCCATGAACTGCTTGAGCCGGTCCTCAAAGGTGGCCGGCTCCGCCGGAGCGCTCTTGCCGCGGAAGCCGCCGCCGCTCTGGCCCGCCGGGCGGCCCATGGGGCGGCCCTGACCCGCCGGACGGGGCGGGGGATCCATTGCCTTTTTGATGGAGAGGTTGATGCGGCCGTTTTCGTCGATGCCGATGACCTTGACTTTGACCTGCTCCCCTTCCTTAAGATGATCCTTTACATCATTTACGTAGGAGTAGGCGATCTCAGAGATATGCACCAAACCCGACCTGCCCTCCGGCAGGGCGACGAAAGCGCCGAACTTTGTGATGCCTGTGACCTTCCCCTCTACAACCGAACCAACACCGAACTCCATCTGACAGACATATCCTCCTTATCAATCTGCGCGGGGTAAACGCACTAATTGGTGAAATAGAAGACATACTCGCCCGGCTCCACCAGCCCCAGCTTGCTGCGGGCGATATCAGCCTGCCGCTGGGGGTCGCCGCTGTTTTCCACGGCGTCTGCCAAGTCGGCGTTGACCTGCTTCTGGGCGGCTACCTCTGCCTGGGCCTGCGTCAGGTCGGACTGAGCCTGCTGAATCTGCCCCCGCAGGTTCAACAGGGCGCTTGCCACGCCGATAAGCAGGGCCAGGACCACCAGCTTGGTCAGGATGGACGCTTTTTTGGTTTTCATGGCCCTTCCCTCCTGCCGCCGCGTCGGCATTTTGCCGGTGCGCTTCTTCCATTTCCCTAGATATCAGCTTTATTTTATACCACTTGCGCCGATAATGGAAGGTTTTTTTTGCTCTTTTTCCGATTTTTTTGCATAGACGTCCTGCGGCCACAACCGGTAGTATGGCCAGGCGCCACAACACCCCCAGAAAATCCGCCAGCAGGTAGCCCAGCTTGAGGGCCCAGCGGCTGAGCAGCAAGAAGTAGACCGTAGCGCCCCCCAACACGCCCAAGACCAGGTAGATGCGCACCGCCCCGTCTCCGGCGGCGACGGCATAGACGAACAGGGCCGCGGTGACCGCCAGCCAGAACACCAAATCCAGCAGGGCGCCCAGCAGCTTCAGGGGGATGCGGACGCGGAGGATGCGGAAAAAGTCGTACAGCAGCCCCACCGCCGCTCCCAGCAGCAGCGCTCCGGCCAGCAGGGCAGCCTGGGCGGAGACCGAGATCTCCATCTCAGCGGAACAGGCGGGCCAGCAGGCCCCCGGCCTTTTCCCGGCCGGAATCCTCGTACGTCAGGGAATCGATGTCCCCCTCCACCTTCAGGTCTCCCCCGTCCAGGCTCAGCTTTTCGATGTGCAGCCCCTGGCCCCGGACGATCAGGGTGCCCCGGCTGGTGTACATGACGATGGTATTCTCGTCGAAGCTCTCCACTTCCTCCACGCCGGAGACGGAAAGCTGCTCCCGCTCTTCCAAAACGATGTGATGGGCCGCCTCGGCCCGGGTCCTGTTCTCCTCATACGGCATTCGGATGACCCCGCCTTTCCCGTTATGATCTCATTGATGTATATGGGACAGGGGGGCAGGATATTACGCCTGCTGCCGGGGCAGGGCGCGGAGCAGCGGCTTTGCCAGCAGCGCGGCGGCCGCGATCTTCACCGCGTCGCCGGGCAGGTAAACCAGCATGCCCGCCCAAAGCACGGCGGACAGGGACATGCCCCGGCCCAGGTAGCCGTTGAAAATAAGGTACATGTAGGGGATGCCCACCAGGTAAAGCACGCCGTCCCCCGCCGCGCAGGCCAGCGCCGTCCGCCAGGGCCGCGTTCCGTCTCCCGCCAGCTTTCCCATGACCCAGGCCGCCGGAATAAGCCCCAGCAGAAAGCCGAAGCTGGGCTGAAACACATATCCCGGACCGCCGCCCTGGGTAAACACCGGCAGGCCCGCCAATCCCAGCGCCACGTAAACGATCTGGGACAGGGCGCCCCACCTGGGCCCCAACAGCAGGGCCGCCATGGCGGTAAAGAAAAACTGCAGGGTGATGGACATGGCCCCTGCCGGAAGGCGCAGGAAGGCGCCTACGGCGGTCAGCGCGGCAAACAGGGCGCACAGGATCAGCATACGGGTATGGTTCCTCATTTTTATCCCTCCATTGTAAACCTTTTTTATATTTTAGTTTACATTTCGTCAATTGTAAACTGTCACTTCCGATAAGTTGACAGGACCCGGTTTCTCTGATACGATACAAAAAAACGAAAGGAGGCGGCGCTGTGCTGCGGGATCAGGTGCTGGCGCTGCTGAAGGCGGGGGATGCTCCCTGCTCCGGCGAGGGAATGAGCCGAACGCTGGGGGTAAGCCGGGCGGCGGTGTGGAAGGCCGTGGAGGCGCTGCGGCAGGAGGGCTACGTCATTTCCTCCGCGCCCCACCGCGGCTACCGGCTGGAGGACTCTCCGGACCTGCTCTCGCCCGGGGAACTGGCCGGGGCGCTGGCCGGCCGGACCGTGGGGGCGGCGCTGCTCTGTCTGGACACGGTAGATTCCACCAACAATGAGCTCAAGCGCCGCGCCGACACCGCCCCCGACGGCCTGGCGGTGCTGGCCCAGGAACAGACCGGGGGCCGGGGGCGGCTGGGCCGCTCGTTCGTCTCTCCCGCCGGAAAGGGGCTCTACCTCTCCGTGCTGCTGCGGCCCCAATGCGTGCTGGCCGACGCGGGGATGCTCACGGCCTGGACGGCGGTGGCGGTCTGCCGGGCGCTGGAACGCTGCTGCGGCGTCCGCGCCGGGATCAAGTGGCCCAACGACATCGTGCTGGAGGGCAGAAAGCTCTGCGGCATCCTCACGGAACTGGAGCTGGAGGCAGAGACCGCCGCCCTGCGGCATGTGATCGTGGGCGTGGGGATCAACGTGAGCCAGGACGCGGCCGACTTCGGCCCGGAGGTGGCCCCGGTCGCCATCTCCCTGGCCCAGGCCCTGGGGCAGGCCCCCCGCCGCTCCCAACTGGCGGCAGAGGTGCTCTCCGCCCTGGATGACCTGTACCGGGCCTTTCCGGCGCAAAAGGCGGACTACCTGGCGCGCTACCGCGCGCTGTGCGTGACGGCGGGGCGAGCGGTCCGGGTACTGCGTCCCGGCCAGGTCCGCACGGGGACCGCCGAAGCAGTGAACGAGGATTTTGCGCTGCTGGTCCGCTGGGACAACGGGGAGCAAGAGGCGCTTTCCTCCGGCGAGGTCTCCGTCCGGGGCCTTTTGGGCTATGAATAGGGCCGGAAGGACTTGAGGCATCACCGCACAATTCCCCACGCACGTCTTGGCGGCCAATTTGCCCCACAAATGCGTTGCAAAACCTTGCAATACAAAAAGTATTCCTGCGGTTTCGCGCCTTTTTGCGGCACAAATTTTCGCGCCGATCCGCACGTGTTGAATGATGCGGTAATGCCTTGACATTTTTGATCCGTTCGCTATAATAGGACAATATATGTGTCTTGACACATATATTGTCCTATTGACTTCAGATCGGAAATGAGGGATCGCCATGGGAACCTGGAAGTCTTTTCTGCAGCGAAAAAATGTGGTCGTCTCCGCCAGGCGGTACGGCGTGGATGCTCTGGGGGCGATGGCGCAGGGCCTGTTTGCGTCCCTGCTCATCGGCACCATTTTGGATACCCTGGGCGGCCAGCTGGGGGCCGTCTGGCTGGTGGAGATCGGCGCGTTTGCCAAGGCGGTGTCCGGTCCGGCCATGGCCATCTCCATCGGCTTTGCCCTTCAGGCCCCGCCGCTGGTGCTCTTTTCGCTGGCGGCGGTAGGCTGGGCGGCCAATGCGCTGGGGGGCGCCGGTGGGCCGCTGGCCGTGCTGGCGGTGAGCGTAACGGCCTGCGAGCTGGGAAAGCTGGTCTCCAAGGAGACGCCGGTGGACATCCTCGTCACCCCCCTGGTCACCATCCTCTCAGGCGCGGGTCTTTCCATGCTCATCGCCGCCCCCATCGGCGCGCTCGCCCTTGCCCTGGGGCAGCTCATCATGTGGGCCACCGAGCTGCAGCCGTTCCTGATGGGGATCGTCGTATCGGTGCTGGTGGGCATTTTTCTTACCCTGCCCATCTCCTCCGCCGCCATCTGCCACGCCCTGAGCCTCACCGGCCTGGCGGGGGGCGCCGCCGTGGCGGGGTGCTGCGCCCAGATGGTGGGCTTTGCGGTCCTCTCCTTTCGGGAAAACCGCTGGGGCGGCCTGGTGAGTCAGGGACTGGGCACCTCCATGCTCCAGATGGGCAATATCGTCCGCAATCCCCGCATCTGGCTGCCCGCCATTCTGACCTCCGCCGTGACCGGCCCCATCGCCACCTGCCTTTTCCATCTGGAGATGAACGGCCCCGCCATTTCCTCGGGCATGGGGACCTGCGGTCTGGTAGGCCAGATCGGCGTCTACTCCGGCTGGGTGGCCGGCGGGCGGGCGATCACCCTGCTTGACTGGGCGGGACTGCTCCTGATCAGCGTTCTTCTGCCCGCCGTGGTCTGCTGGGGCTTCGGCCTGTTGTTCCGAAAGATCGGCTGGATCCGCGAGGGGGACCTGACGCTGAACTGACTGCGGTCCCTTTGGAACCCCCGGCCGTTTCTCCATTTCAGTTGCAAAGCGCCTGCGCCGGTGGACCTAAGGTCCACCGGCGCAGGCGTTTCAATCAATCGTTCCAAAATCCCGGAAGGGGAAGAACACCAGCTCCGCCTTGCCCAGCACATAGCGCTCGTCCACCGTGCCAAGGGTCACGTCCCGGCTGTCGTTGGAGCCGTTGCGGTTGTCCCCCATGACAAAGAGGGAACCCTCCGGTACCGTAACGCAGGCGCTGTTTTCATACCAGGGCTCCCGCATGGCCTCCTTGAGGTAGGGCTCGTCCAGCGCCTGTCCATCCACATAGACCGCTCCGGCGTCATAGTCGATCTCCACCGTCTGCCCGCCGACAGCCACTACCCGCTTGACGATGGGTCCGTCGGCGGCGTCAAATTTCTTGGTAAGCACGATCACATCCCCGGCCTCCGGCGCATAGCCGATGCTGCGCACCAGCATCAGATCCCCGTGCCGGAGGGTCGGCTCCATGGAGTGGCCGTCCACCGGGGTAATGCGCCCCAGAAAGGTAAACACCAGCACGATGGCCACCAGCGCCCAGATCAGCACCTGGAGCCACTCGTAGCCCTCCTGTGCAACGCTGCCCTGCTTTTGTTCTGCCGCCATGGCGGTCCTCCTTTGCTGTTCGGAAAAACAGGCGCCCCGGTGCTTACCAGGGCGCCTGCTGCGGTTTTGGGCGGTTCTGCGCCGCCGCCCGGTCCCGGGCGCCGCGCGCTTCCGGATCACGCTCCGGCCTGCTCACGGCCGGGAAGATCCGTCCTGCGGCTCCGGCCGCAAACAGGCGGCGTTTCGCGCCCCCTCGGCGTGCGCTCATCCGCTCCGGTCTTATCTGCCCTGTTCACAGCCTGCGTGCTTCTTATTTCGCGTACTCGATGACCTTGGTCTCCCGGATCATGTTGACCTTGATCTGGCCGGGGTACTCCAGCTCTTCCTCGATCTTCTTGGCAATGTCCCGGGCCAGGAGCACCATCTGATCCTCGCTGACCTTGTCGGGGGCCACCATGATGCGGACCTCCCGGCCGGCCTGGATGGCGAAGGACTTCTCCACGCCGGGGAAGGAGGAGGTGACCTCCTCCAGCTTCTCCAGGCGCTTGATATAGTTTTCCAGGTTCTCTCTCCGTGCGCCGGGGCGGGCGGCGGAGATCGCGTCGGCCGCCTGGACCAGGCAGGCCACGATGGTGCGGGGCTCCACATCGTTGTGGTGGGCCTCGATGGCATGGACGATGTCCTCGTTCTCCCGGTACTTCCGGGCCAGCTCCACGCCGATCTGCACGTGGGAGCCTTCCACCTCATGGTCGATGGACTTGCCCAGGTCGTGGAGCAGGCCCGCCCGCTTGGCGGCGGTCACGTCGGCCCCGATCTCGGCGGCCAGCAGGCCGGCCAGATGGGAGACCTCGATGGAGTGGTTGAGCACATTCTGGCCGTAGCTGGTGCGGTAGCGCTGGCGTCCCAGCAGCTTCACGAGCTCCGGGTGCAGGCCGTGGACGTTGGTCTCAAACACGGCGCGCTCGCCCTCGGCCTTGATGGTGGCGTCCACCTCCCGCTTTGCCTTCTCCACCATCTCCTCGATGCGGGCGGGATGGATGCGTCCGTCCTGGATCAGCTTCTCCAGGGCGATGCGGGCGATCTCCCGGCGGACCGGGTCGAAGCAGGAGACGGTAATGGCCTCCGGCGTGTCGTCAATGATCAGGTCCACGCCGGTCATGGTCTCCAGCGTGCGGATGTTGCGGCCCTCGCGGCCGATGATGCGGCCCTTCATCTCGTCATTGGGCAGGGGTACCACAGAGACGGTGGCTTCCGCCACGTGATCGGCGGCGCAGCGCTGGATGGCGAGGGACAGGATCTCCCGGGCCTTGGTGTCGGCCTCTTCTTTGAACTGGGCCTCGATCTCCCGCACCTTCATGGCGGACTCGTGCGTCACGTCGTCGGCCAGCTGGCGGATCAGGTAGTTCTTGGCCTCCTCGGCGGTAAAGCCGGAGATGCGCTCCAGCACCTCCATCTGCGTCTTCTTGAGGGTGGCGACCTCTTCCCGGGCGGTCTCCAGCTCGGCCAGCTTGTTTTGCAGGGTCTCTTCCTTTTTTTCGATGTTGTCGGTCTTGCGGTCCAGGGTCTCTTCCTTCTGCTGGAGCCTGCGCTCCTGCTTCTGCAGGTCGGCCCGGCGTTCCTTGACCTCCCGCTCGTACTCGTTGCGGGCCTGCAGGATCTCCTCCTTGGCCTCTACCAGCGCCTCCCGCTTCTTGCTCTCGGCGCTCTTGATGGATTCGTTGATGATGCGCTTGGCCTCTTCCTCCGCGCTGGAGATCTCTTTTTCTGCGACCTTCTTACGGTATTGGACGCCAACCACAAAAAACAGGACAGCCGCGACCACGAAGCAAATCACGCCCGTCAGGATATACGGCAGCATGAGTTGGGAATACACCTCCGTTTTCAGATTTTCTTTTATCGTAGGATCGTAATCAAATGATGCACGCGGATCGGAACGGCTCGTCCATCCGCACAAAATTTGAAGCGCTTACCCCTCGCGCTTCAAAATATTACACCAAATCTATTTTAAGTCGCCGATGCTTTCCTGTCAAGAAGATTCGCGTACGGAAGAATACAAAAGGTGTAAGAGTACAATACATATTGGACAGTCGAATAAAAAGGATGAAGGAAATGGCCTCATCGGATAAAGTTGAGTTACCACACAACAACTTGATGAGAGGGGGCCATATCCTTCATGAGCAAGCGTATAGCACAAGACATGGCGTATCGGCAATCCCTGATGAAATACGCGGAGAACTACGGGGTCAGCCGCGCCAGCCGGAAGTACAACAAGAGCCGGTCGTACATCTGCTTCTGGAAGACCCGCTGGGATGGAACAGCAGTCTCTTTAGCCTGCCGATCCCGGCGGCCCCATAGTCATCCAAACCAACACACCCAGGCAGAACTGAAGCTGATCCGGGATATGCGCCGCCGTAATCCCGAACTGGGCATGGTGGAACTGTGGCACCGTCTGCGGCTCAGAGGCTACACCCGCTGTCCAGAGAGCCTGTTCCGGGTCATGCGCAAGCTGGGGCAGGCCGAGAAGAAACCAGTCTACAAGCCAAAGCCCTATGAGCAGATAACGTATCCAGGGCAACGGGTACCGGTAGATGTGAAGGTAGTCCCACGTTGTTGTATCGCCAACCCGGAACTGCGTTTGTACCAGTACACCGCCATTGACGAGTTCACACGTCTGCGCTTTCTGGCTGCCTACCCGGAGCAGTCCACTTATTCCTCTGCCGATTTCCTGAAAAAGTTGCGGAAGTGGTATGCCTGCCGAGGCATCCGGGTGGAGTGTGTCCAGACAGGCAATGGTTTTGAGTTCACCAACCGCTTTTCCAACAGCAAGCGGCACCTACCCACCCTGTTTGAAGCTGCCGCCGCTAAACCAGGCATCCGGCACAAACTCATCCGTCCTTATACACCCCGCCACAACGGCAAGGCGGAACGCAGCCACCGGGAGGATCAGAAACGGTTTTACTCCTGCCACAACTTTTACTCGCTGGATGACTTCGCCAAACAACTTGCTGTCCACAACCGCCGCTCCATCAACTTCCCCATGAGGCCCCTTCACTGGCTTTCTCCTATTGACTTCACCGTCCAATATGTTTGACAAACCTACATTTGGACATTTCCGCGGCGGAAGCAAAAAACAGCGCCCGGCCTTAGGCCGGGCGCTGAGCGTGCTTTCGTCATCCGTAGAAGGCATGGCCGCCGATGACCGCCACGCAGGTCTTGTTGCGGGAGGCCCAGCAGCTTTTGCCCACGCCGTTGAACCAATAGGCGTTGGGCACGACCACGGCGCCCTCCAGGCAGAGCTTGGCGGCGGCGACGCTTTCGGCGTTGGGGGTCTTCTCCATGCAGCCGGTCTTTTCCGGGTAGAACTGGCCCGGCTGATAGACCACGTCGTACAGCGTACCGGGGAAGGAGGGGTGGGCCACCCGGTTGAGCAGCACGTTCCCCACGGCGATCCGGCCCTCCATAGGCTGGTTTCCGCTCTCGTTGTAGATGATGTGGGAGAGCAGAAAGACGGCGTCGGCATCGTAAAATTCCGCGCCGGAGACCGGAAGCACGGCCCCGGCGGTGGAGATCTGGATCGCTCCGTCCCAGGTCAGCGCGGCGCCCAGGGCCTGGGCCAGCGTGCGGGCCGGGACCAGCGTACATACGGCACCGCCGTTTTCGTCATAGCCGACCTGCACGCCGCCGGCGATGTAAAGATACCGGCCGTTGACACACAGGTACAGGTCGCCTGGCTTGGCGGTCAGTTCCAGTCCCTCGTCCCGGAGCACCGCGCGGCCGTTCTCCCAGCTCGCCGTCACAGTGGGACGGATCACCTGGGCCAGGGCGGGCAGGGATACATAGGTCACATGCTCGATGACGGCGGTGTAGGCGTGCTCGTAGAGCGCGCCGTCGACGTAGATCTGGGGTACGGATGGCTCTGCGGAGGCGGCTTCCCCGGCGGCCAGAGCCGGGCCGGAAACGCCGGCCAGGGCGGCCAGGCAGAGCAGCAGAGCCAAAAGCTGTTTGCGCATGGGAATCACTCCTTACGGCAGACAGTTGTTTCCAACCGATATTTTTTGTTACTATATTGTAATCTATTTGGAAACAAAATGCAACCCCCGGGCGTAAAGCCGCCTTTTTCCCCTGATTGTACGGGGATTACCCCCGAATCATGGCCCGCAAGTCGAAAACACGCTTGCCCGCACGGCGGCGGTCGTTGCTGCATCCCTGGGCGTTGCTGCGATAGGCATGCCGTGAAATAAACCCGGCGGAGTCCTGCCGAAAAAGCGGGCTGGGAGCGCACTGTGCGCGTATTATGCGCACTCCAGATAAAGCCACACCAGATGGATGGTATGCTTCATGCCGTCGAAATGGGTGCGCGCCCCGCGGGATGTGATCCCGCGGGGACCCCGTGCCTTGCATCCGCCCGGCGAGAGTGAATCCCGCCGGGCTGCGCGCCTGACGGCGCGATGGAGCGCACTGTGCGCGCCTTATGCGCACTCCAGATAAAGCCACACCAGATGGATGGTATGCTTCATGCCGTCGAAATGGGTGCGCTCCATGCCATGGGAGGCGTGGACGCCGGGGCCGATGAGGGCGCCCCGGGTGTCGTTGCCCGCCTTCCAGAAAGCGGCCACGTCGGAGCCGTAATGCGGATAAATATCCACGGCGTAGTCCACGCCGTTGGCGCGGGCCAGCTCCACCAGCCGGGACACCATACCGTAGTCATAGGGGCCGTTGTTGTCCTTGGCGCAGATGGACACCTGGTACTCCGTGCAGTTCAGGTCCTCCCCGACGCACCCCATGTCTACCGCCAGCAGCTCGTCCACCGCCGGCATGACGCAGCCGCCGTGACCGACCTCCTCGTGTACAGTGAAGCAGAGCTCCGTGTCGTACCGGGGGGCGGCTCCCGTATCCCGCAGGAGCTTGAGCAGCGTGAGCAGGCACGCGGCGCTGCCCTTATCGTCGATGAAGCGGGACTTTAAAAAGCCGCTGCCGGTGACCTGGGTTTTGGGGTCGAAGCACACAAAATCCCCGGCGCAGATGCCCAGCGCCTCCACGCCGGCCTTGTCCCGCACCGGTTCGTCGATGCGCACCGCCAAATTCTTTTCGTCCCGGGGACGGGTCAGCACGTCGTCGAATACGTGCGCCGCCGGAGAGAGGGAGAGGATGGTGCCGGTATACATCCGCCCGTCCCGGGTGTAGATGCGGCAGTATTCCCCGTCCAGGGTGGGCAGGATCGGCCCGCCGATTTTGGTGATCATCAGCATGCCGTCGGCGGTGATGGAGCGCACCATCAGCCCCAGCGTGTCGATGTGGGCGCACAGGCCGACCGTTTTCCCGCGCTCCCGCCCACGCACGGAGAGGATCACGTTGCCCTTGTTGGTGCGCCGCACAGGATAGCCCAGCTCTTCCGCGATCTGTTCCACCACCGCGGCGGCCTGCTGCGTAAAGCCGCTGGGGCTGTCGGCGGCGAGCAGGCGGCGGGCGGTGTTCATGAGAAACTCCCTGCAGTCTTCCAGATGCATTTGCATTGACTCCTTATTTGTAGTATGATATCCCAATCATAGCCCGGCCGGGCCGAAATTACAAGCGGGAGCGCGAGAAACATGGCGGAAGAAAAGACCAACGTGATGCGGCTGTTAGACCAGAAGAAGGTCCCCTATATCCCCCACTATTACGCCTGTCCCGACGGGGCGGTGGACGGGGTCTCGGTGGCGGCCCGGATCGGCAAGGATGCCGGCGCCGTGTTCAAGACCCTGGTGACCCAGGGGGCCACGGGGAAGTATTACGTGTTTGTGGTGCCGGTGCTGAGCGAGCTGGATCGGAAGGCGGCGGCCCGGGCGGTGCGGGAGAAATCCATCGAGATGATCCGGCAGGCCCAGCTGCTTCCGCTGACCGGATACGTCCACGGGGGCTGTTCCCCGCTGGGGATGAAAAAGCAGTTTACCACCGTGCTGGACGAGAGCGCCCGGGGACGGGAGAGCATGACGGTAAGCGCCGGGCGCATCGGCGCCCAGGTGGAGCTGGCGCCGGGCGACCTGTGCCGCCTGAGCCGGGGCAGCTTCGCCCCGGTGGGGAAATAAACGCCCGGGGGAACTTTTTGCGCCCCGGTCCGTCTGATGTAACATGGCCGGGTAAGCCCGGTAGTTTGAACGACAAGGAGAATGCAGAATATGAACCAAAAGCTTCCCGCACTGGCGTTGGCCGTGACCCTGACCGGCGCCCTGTCCATCGGCGCCCTGGCCGGTGAGCCCGAGCGGCTCATTTCCCCCAAGCCCACGGCCTGCGCCGGCGCCATTACCGTCAACGGACAGGCGCTGGACACCGCCGGGGTCCCCGCCGTGTCCGGCCAGGGGCTGCTGCCCATGCGCCTGGTGGCCGAGTCCGATCACGGCTCCGCCGCCTGGTACGAAGAGGAGAATACCGGCGCGTTTTATCTGGACGGGAACGTGATCAGCGTGGATTTTGCCACCGGATCGGTCACCGTCAACGACACGGCGGCCGAAGGCGTGACCGCCCGGGTGGTGCAGGGCGTCACCTTCCTGCCCGCCGCGCTTCTGGAGGGGCTGGAGGGGTACACGGTGGAAGCCGCGGAAGACGGCCTTGCCATCACCACCCCCAACAACGCGCCGCTGGTGAAGCTGGCCTATCAGATCATGGATGCGTCGGGCATGGGCTACGGCATGAAGACCGACGCGCAGGGGATGGCCGAGACCTACGGCCTGCCCGCCGACGCCTTTGAGCAGGCTGTCGGCTTCTTCCCCATGATGGTCAGCCCCGACACCCTGGTTCTCGGCAAGCTGGCCGAGGGCGCCGACACGCAGGCCGTCAAGACCGCTCTGGAGGCCTACCGCCAGAGCCAGGAGGACACGTTCTCCTGGTACCTGTCCCAGAATCTGCCCAAGGTGCAGGACGCCCGCCTGCTGGTGCAGGACGGGTATGTGCTTTTCCTGATCGCGGAGAACGCCGACGCCGGCGAGGCAGCCTTTACCGCCGCTCTGGCCGCGCTGGACTGACTTGCGCCCCCATACCGGCCGGCTCCGCCCCGGGCGCTCCTGCGGGAGGGGTCTTCGGCAGCCTGGGGAGTTGTCCGCTTCTGGCGGACAACTCCTGCGTGCGGCGGGCCGGCGCTTCCAGAGACTCAGAAGAGGCTCCCCGGACGGCCCAAGCCGTCCGGGGAGCCTCTTCTGTCCGGGTCAATACCGGTCCACCCAGCCGGAGATCAGCGGGGTGGGCACCAGCCACATGAACAGGAATACCAGCAGGTTGGAAGGAGACAGCGAGGAGTAGGCCCCCACGGAGGTGAGATAGAAGGCCAGCAGCACGCCGACAGCCGCGCCGACGCAGGCGAGCACCGCGGAGCAGCGCACGGCCCGGCGCAGCCGGGCGGCCCCCACCACTGCCTCCGAATAGGGCCCCAGGCCCTCCCGGCAGAGGACGGCGGTCAGGATATCGCTGTGGGACTGCTCCGCTCCGGACAGCTCCCGCCGCCGCTCCACCGCCGGGAACTCCATCTTCTCCACCGGCAGCTTGAAGCGCTGGCGGAGCATGGCGGGGATCAGGTTGAAGTCCCGGGTGGCCAGCACGGGGGTGATCCGGTTGCGGATCAGGGCGTTGAGGGAGGGCTCGATCAGCCCGTGAAGCGAGTAGTTGAGGGCAAAAATACCCGCCAGCTCCCCGTCAAGCGCGCAAAAGACGGCGTTTTTTACATTGAGGCCCTGAGGCAGCTCCACGTCCATCAGGTGCATGAAGGCGGAGGAGCCCACCAGCACCTGTTCCCCGCGGATGAGCGCCCCCGCGCCCCCTTCGTAGCAGCACAGGTCCTGGGCGCGGCGGTAGACACAGCCCTGGGAGCGGAGCAGGTCGTGAAAGATTTTGTCCAGCCCGCTGCCCGAATCCCGGATCAGGGTGGCGGTGGCGGAGACCACCTTGTCTACGGAAAAGTCCCCGAAGACCTTGATGCCGTTCAGAGAGACGCAGCCGGGCGGGAAAAGATCGGCGTCGGTGAGCAGGATGCCGCTGCCCGCGCCCGTGCTGGTGACCGCGTCCCATCCGGCGATGGCGGCCCCGGACTTGGACAGGCGGCGGGAGAGCTTATGCCACGGCGTGCCAAAGCACAGGGCCCCCGAAAAGGAGGAGGCCGACGCCAGGGTGGCGGAGAGGCACCACAGCAGCCGCTCCGGCGCGCCCATGCCCACGGAGGCCACCAGGGAGAGCACCAGGCAGGCCACAAACAGCAGCGGGCAGAAGCGGTGGAAGATGCGCTCGGCTCCGTCGGCGGCCTGCATCTGGCGGCCGAAGCCGATGGGAGCGCCCGACCACTTGCAATAGGTATCCCGTCCGTTCCATTTCCCCTCGTCCAGGGTGACCAGATAGGGCTCGGACGCGGAGGCCGCCGTGCGGCAGGCCAGCCGCTGTCCCCGCCGCTTGAGCCAAGTGCCCCGCAGCAGGAACGCCACCGCCAGCGCGGCGGCGGCGCAGTAAGGCAGCTGCCCGTCCCGGGGGTCCAGCTGCGGAAGGGTGAGCGCGTCGGCCAGCGTGGCGGCGCAGGAAAACACCAGCAGCGTATCCATGCCCAGCTCCAGCCGGAAGAGCCGGAACAGCCCCCGGGCCAGCACATCCACCCCCAGCAGCAGCACCAGCACCAGCAGCCCGGCCAGGGCCAGCGTCTGGAGGCGTGGGGTCAGCGGAGCGGGCAGGGGCAGGGGGAACAGGGGGGCCAGGGTCAGGTAGAGCATCGGCAGGCAGAGCAAAAAGGCCAGTACGCTCCGCACACGCAGGGATTTGAGCCCTTTGTGGTAACGGCGGGCCAGGTCCGCCGGGGGCAGGTCGGGGGCGGGCGGCGGCGCACGGCGCTTCCGGCGCTCCCGCCGCGCCTGCTCCGGCGCCTCCTCGTCGGTGCCTGGGATATACCGCTCGGCCCGGCGGACGGCCTCGTCCTGCTCGGCGCCCTCCTCCTCAAACATATGCCCCGCGTAATCGTCCGCCTTCTGCATCAGACGGTTGAGCCCCTCCGCAATGGGGTTGTCCGAGGCCGGGGCGGGCACTTCGGCCCCGGGCGGCGCTTCCGCCCCCGCCGGCTCCTCCGGCGGGGGGGCGGCGGCGGGGAACTCCACCACCTTTTCCTCCGGCGGCGCCGGAGCGGGCGCGGGGGCGCCGGGGAAGGAGACTACCTTGCCGGGCCTGCGCCCGGTGGGGGCGGGGGAGGCGGCGGAGGGGACGGTGGGAAAAGGGATGGTGTCGTCGCCCACGGGGCGCTTGCCCCGCCCGGCGCCGAACTCCGCCATGATCTCCTCCAGGGAAAACGTCTCTTCCCCGCTGGAGGGGCCTTTATTCAGTTCGTCGTCCCGGTCCTTTGCCATGTGTCATATCACCCGTTATTCCAGTCCGGTTCCAGCCGTGGGTGCACGGCGGAGGCGGACGTGAAGATCATCGTCAGAGCATCCTCTGGCGCACGGCTTCGTATAAAAGGATGGCCGCCGCCGCAGAGGCGTTGAGCGAATTCAGCTTTCCCCGCATGGGGATCCGCACCAGAAAATCACAGTTTTCACCCACCAGACGCCCCATGCCGGAGCCCTCGCTGCCGATGACGATGGCGGCGGGACCCTTCAGGTCGGCCTCGTACAGCAGCCGGTCCCCGCCGGCGTCGGTGCCGAAGACCCAGACGCCCTCGTCCTTGAGCTGACGGAGCAGAGCGGGCAGATTGGCCACCCGTGCCACCGGAACATGGGAGACCGCCCCGGCGGAGGTCTTGGCCACCACGGCGGTGAGCCCCGCGCTGCGGCGCTTGGGGATGATGACCCCGTGGGCCCCCGCGCACTCGGCGGTGCGGATCACCGCGCCCAGGTTGTGGGGATCGGAGAGCTCGTCGCACACCACGATCAGGGGCGGCTCGCCCTTTTCACGCGCCGCGTTCAGAATATCGTCCACACTGGCATACTCCCGCACGGCCGCCAGGGCGATCACGCCCTGGTGGGCGTGCGTGCGGCTCATGCCGTCCAGCTTGCGGCGGTCGGCCTCCACCACCACGATGCCCTTGTCCCGGGCCGTGGACGCAATATGCCCCAGAGCGGCGTCGGTCTCGCCGCGGGCCAGATAGATCTTGTCGATGCTGGTACCGGCCCGGAGGGCCTCCAACACGGCGTTGCGCCCTTCGATGATGCCGTCGGCCTCGGCCTGGGCCTCCATCCTGCGCTCCTTCATGGCTTGTCCCGCCTTTCCCCGTGTGATAACGGCAACAGTATACCACAAGACGGCGTACAGAAAAAGCCAAAAATGCGCCTGTAACAGAAAAGCAAGGCGGCGCGCCCACGGCCGCCGGCCGCCGCAAAGCGCCGTTTGGTTCGGCGGAATACCGTCCCGGTGGGCCGATTTCATAGAAAGTTTACAGGTTTCCCCGCCGGTTTCCTTGTTTTTTGGGGTGGTGTGTGCTATAACAGTCTTACCGCATTTTCGTTCCATACCGAAAATAATTGCGAGCGATTCGTTCCAAGGAGGATATACATTTCATGCCCGATAATCGTAACAGCGGCGGCAGAGGCGGGGGGACCGGCGGCAAGCGCAACGCCACCGCCATCATTTCCATCATCCTGTGGGCCCTGGTCATCACCGTACTGGTCAACTACGCCACTTCCATGGCCCGTTCGGCCCATACGCAGGAGATCACCTACGGCGAATTCCGCCAGATGGTGATGGACGGCAAAGTGGAAGCGGTGGAGATGACCAGCGCCAAGTACACCATCTACCCCAAGACCGAACCGGCCGAAGAGAGCGCCGCCCCGGCGGAGAGCCCCAGCCCCGAGAGCCAGCTGGGCCTGCCCCCGCTGGAGACCCTGAACACCACCCAGAAGACCTATTACTGCGCGCCTCCCACCACGGCCAACGTGCGGGATGACGGCCTGATCCCCCTGCTGGAGGAGTACGGCGTGGTCCAGTACGGCTCCCCCTATGAGGAGCCCCTCTCCCCCATCGTCAGCCTGCTCATCAGCTACGTGCTGCCCATGGTGCTGATGGTGGTGCTCTTCTCCTTCCTGTTCCGCAATATGGCCGGCAAGATGGGCGGCGGCCTGGGCGGCGTGGGCAAGGCAAACGCCAAGGTCTATGTCGAAAAATCCACCGGCGTGACCTTTAAGGACGTGGCCGGGCAGGACGAGGCCAAGGAGAGTCTGGTGGAGATCATCGACTTTCTCCACAACCCCCAAAAGTACACCGAGATCGGCGCCAAGCTGCCCAAGGGCGCCCTGCTGGTGGGCCCGCCGGGCACCGGCAAGACCCTGCTGGCGAAGGCGGTGGCGGGTGAGGCCAACGTGCCCTTCTTCTCCATCTCCGGCTCGGACTTTGTTGAAATGTTCGTGGGCGTAGGCGCCTCCCGTGTCCGCGACCTCTTTAAGGAGGCCAGCAAGATGGCCCCCTGCATCGTCTTCATCGACGAGATCGACACCATCGGCAAGTCCCGGGACAACCGCATGGGCGGCAACGACGAGCGGGAGCAGACCCTCAACCAGCTGCTGGCGGAGATGGACGGCTTCGACCCCACCAAGGGCGTCATCCTTCTGGCCGCCACCAACCGGCCCGAGGTGCTGGATCAGGCGCTGCTGCGGCCCGGGCGGTTCGACCGGCGCATCATCGTGGACCGGCCCAACCTGGCCGGGCGGCTGGCCACCCTCCAGGTCCACACCCGCAATATCCGCCTGGCCGAGGACGTGGATCTGAAAAAGATCGCCATCGCCACCGCGGGCACCGTGGGCGCGGATCTGGCCAACCTGGTCAACGAGGCCGCGCTGCGGGCGGTGCGCCTGGGACGAAAGGCCGTCAATCAGGAGGACCTGCTGGTCTCCTTCGAGCTGGTCATTGCCGGCAGCGAGAAAAAGGGCAGCGTCCTCACCGAGTTTGAAAAGAAGCTGGTGGCCTATCACGAGGTGGGCCACGCCATGGTGGCCTATAAGCAGAAGAATACCGAACCGGTGCAGAAGATCACCATCGTGCCCCATACGCAGGGCAGTCTGGGCTATACCCTGCTGATGCCCGAGGAGGACAAGACCGAGCTGCGCACCCGGGACGAGCTGCTGGCCAAGATCGCCGTCTCCATGGGCGGCCGGGCGGCGGAGGAGGTGGTCCTGGGCACCATGACCAACGGCGCTGCCCAGGACATCCAGGACGCCACCAGCGTGGCCCGGAACATGGTGGCCATGTTCGGCATGAGCGACGAGTTCGGCATGATGGCCCTGGCCTCCAGGCGCAACCAGTACCTGGACGGCGGCTACGGCATGGACTGCGCCCAGGATACCGCCGCCGCCATGGACCGGGCGGTGAAGGAGATCCTGGACCGCTGCTACAAGCAGGCTGTGGCCACGCTGGAGGAGAGCCGGGAGGATATGGACAAGGTAGTGGCCTATCTTCTGGAGAAGGAGACCATCACCGGCGCGGAGATGGTGGCCATCCTGGAGGGCCGGGACCCCGCTCTGGCCGACCGCTATCCCGACCCGGAGCAGAAGCGCGAGAAGCACACGCCCACGGTCTCTGCCGCTCCGGACCCCATCCCCCTGGGCGGTGAGATCTCTCCCGAGGGAAAGCGAACGGAATAAACGCAAACGCGGCCCCGGACCGGCTGGTCCGGGGCCGCGTTTGCGCCTTGCCGTGCCTTTTGTATTCTTCCGTACGCGAATTGTAGGTTTGTCAAAGATATTGGACAGTGAACTCTGCGGGAGAAAGCCAGTGAAGGGGCCTCATGGGGAAGTTGATGGAGCGGCGGTTGTGGACAGCAAGTTGTTTAGCGAAGTCATCCAGCGAGTAAAAGTTGTGGCAGGAGTAAAACCGTTTCTGGTCCTCCCGGTGGCTGCGTTCCGCCTTGCCGTTGTGGCGGGGTGTATAAGGACGGATGAGTTTGTGCCGGATGCCTGGTTTAGCGGCGGCAGCTTCAAACAGGGTGGGTAGGTGCCGCTTGCTGTTGGAAAAACGGTTGGTGAACTTAAAACCATTGTCTGTCTCCGCCGCGGAAATGTCCAAAGCCCTTGTCACCCTTTACGAAATTTGTTATAATAAAGGGTAATTTTGATTTGACTGATCGGGAGGGACAACGCGCGCCCATGAAATATAAGCAATGGAACCGGACACACTGTGACAGCGAGGCGCGCGCCGCCCTGGAGCGGGCGGGCATCCCCCCTTTGGCGGCCCTGGCTCTGTGCGCCAGGGGTCAGGACACTCCGGAAAAGGCCCGGGCCTTTCTGGCCTGCGGGCAGGAACTGCTCCACGACCCTCTGCTGATGCTGGACATGGACAAGGCCGCCGGGCGCCTGCGTCTGGCGCTGGAGCGGGACGAGCGCATCGCCGTCTACGGGGACTATGACGTGGACGGGATCACCGCCACCTGCCTGCTCACCGATTTTCTCCGCAGCGAGGGCGCGGCGGTGATTTCCTACATCCCCGACCGGATGGAGGAGGGCTACGGCCTGAACCGGGACGCAGTGAATACCCTGCACCGGCAGGGCGTTTCCCTTATCGTCACGGTGGACTGCGGCATCACCGCCGTGGACGAGGCGGAGTACGCCCAACGCCTGGGGGTGGACGTGGTGGTCACCGACCACCACGAGTGCAAGGACACGCTGCCCCGCTGCACGGCGGTGGTGGACCCCCACCGTCCCGGCTGTCCCTATCCCTTCAAGTACCTGGCCGGCGTCGGGGTGGCGCTCAAGCTGGTGCTGGCCCTGGGCGGCCCAGCCCGGCGGGCGGCGCTGCTGGCGGAGTATGCGGATCTGGCCGCCATCGGCACCGTGGCCGACGTGATGAACGTCACTGGAGAAAACCGCTGCCTGGTGCGCCTGGGCCTGGAGGCCCTGCAGCACACCAGGCGTCCCGGCCTGCGCTCCCTGCTCCACGAGGCCGGACTGGAGGAAAAGCCCATCAGCTCCATGTCCGTGGGCTACGTGCTCGCCCCCCGCATCAACGCCTCCGGGCGGATGGGCTGCGCGAGCCTGGCGGGCGAGCTGCTGCTCACCGAAGACCCGGGTCGGGCCGCTCTTCTGGCTGCGCAGCTGTGCCAGCTCAATCGGGAGCGCCAGGCCATCGAGGCCGCCATTTATGCCGAATGCGTCGCCCGGGTGGAGGCCCTGCCCGGCGAGGAGCGGTACGCGCTGGTGCTCTCCGGCGAGGCGTGGCACCAGGGGGTCGTGGGCATTGTGGCCTCCCGTCTGGCGGAAAAATACTCCTGTCCCACCTTTATGATCTGCCTGCAGGACGGCCGGGGCAAGGGCTCCTGCCGCTCCTTCGGGGGCTTCAACCTGTTTGCCGCGCTGGAGCACTGCGCCGGCCTGCTGGAGGGCTTCGGCGGCCACGCCCTGGCGGCGGGCTTTACCATCCGGGAGGAACAGATCCCCGCCTTTGCCGCGTGCATGGCGGAGTATGTACGCCTGCGGACCGGCGGAGCGGAGATGGTCTCCACGCTGGAGATCGACGCGGAGATCGAGGACGCGGGCGCGCTCACCCTGGATGGGGTGGAGGGTCTGGATCTGCTGGAGCCCTACGGCGCGGGCAACCCCAAGCCGGTGTTTTCCCTGTCGGGCTGCACCGTCTCCGCCGCCAGCGAGGTGGGCGGCGGACGGCACCTGAAGCTCAAGCTCGCCTGCGGCGGCAGGAGCTTCGACGCCATCTTTTTTTCCGCCACTCTGGCCCAGGCGGGTCTGTCCTGCGGGGACCGGGTGGACGTGGCCTTTACCCCCCAGGTCAACGAGTACCGGGGCTGGCGCACCGTGCAGCTGCAGCTGTGCGACCTGCGCCCCGCTCTGACCCGGGCCCAGGCCGAGCGGGCCCTCTATGAGAAATTTCGCCGGGGGGAGCCGCTCTCCCGCTCGGAGGCCGCCGCCCTGCTGCCCAGCCGGGAGGACTTCGTCTCCCTGTGGCGCTACCTGAAGGGGCACACCGCTCACGGCCCGCTGGAGGAGACCGCACCCCGGCTGGCCCGGAACATTGCCCGTGCCTGCGGACAGCGGGAGACGGTGATGCGCACCCTGGTGTGCCTGGAGGTCTTCGACGAGCGGGGCCTGATCCGTCTGGAGCGCACCACCGACCACCTGCAGATCGGCCTGACGGCTGTGGACGGCAAGGTGGACCTGGAGCAGTCCGTCATCATGCGCAAGCTGCGCAGCATTCTGGAACCTTAACGCGTCCCGCGCGTCTGCGCAACGCGTTCGCCGGAGGTGGCCTGTTATGGACCCCATCCTGGAGCGCTATCACGCCCTGGAAGACAAGATCAAGACCTATAACCCGGCGCTGGACACCCAGCGCCTGTTCAACGCGTTCAATTACGCCGATAACGCCCACGCCGGACAGCTGCGCAAGGACGGCTCTGCCTATATCACCCACCCCCTGGCGGTAGCGGAGATTGTGGCCGAGCTGGAGCTGGACACCGACTCCATCATTGCCGCCCTGCTCCACGACTGCATCGAGGACACCGGCGTCACGCACGAAGGGATCGCCAAGCTCTTCGGCATCACCGTGGCCGATCTGGTGGAGGGGGTCACCAAGCTGACGCGGGTGCAGTACACCTCCAAGGAAGAGGAGCAGATGGAGAACCTGCGCAAGATGCTCATGGCCATGGCCAAGGACATCCGGGTGATCCTCATCAAGATCTGCGACCGGCTGCACAACATGCGCACCATGGCCTACCAGACCCCCCGCAAGCAGAAGGAGAAGGCCCTGGAGACCATGGAGATCTACGCCCCCATCGCGCACCGTCTGGGCATGCAGCGCATCAAATGGGAGCTGGAGGACACCTCCCTGAAATATCTGGACCCCATCGGCTACCAGGAGATCGCCGACGAACTGGCCGCCCGCTCCTCCGCCCATGAGGAATTCCTCTCCGGCATCCAAAAGCGCATCCAGGAGCGGCTGGACGAGGAGGGCATCCGCTGCACCATTTACGGCCGGGTCAAGCACATCTACTCCATCTACCGCAAGATGTACGCCCAGAACAAGACCATGGACGAGATCTTCGACCTGTACGCGTTCCGGGTCATCGTGGATGATATCCCCGACTGCTACAATGTGCTGGGCGTCATCCACGATCTCTACAAGCCGGTGCTGGGCCGCTTCAAGGACTATATCGGCACCCCCAAGCCCAACGGCTACCAGAGCCTGCACACCACCGTCATCGGCCGGGAGGGGCTGCCCTTCGAGGTACAGATCCGCACCTGGGAAATGCACCACACGGCGGAATACGGCATCGCCGCCCACTGGAAGTACAAGCAGGGCATGGCCAACGAGAAGCTGGGCACCGAGGAGGCCTTCGAGTGGGTGCGCAAGCTTTTGGAAAGCCAGCAGGACATCGACGCGGAGGAATTCGTGCGCACCATGCGGGTGGACCTGTTCGCCGACGAGGTGTTCGTGTTCACCCCCCGGGGCGACGTGATCAACCTGCCCGCCGGGGCCACCCCCATCGACTTTGCCTACAACATCCATTCCGCGGTGGGCAACCACATGACGGGCGCCAAGGTCAATGGCCGCATGGTGCCCTTTGACACCGCCCTGAAAAACGGCGATATCGTAGAGGTCATCACCTCCAAGTCCGCCCACGGCCCCAGCCGGGACTGGATGAAAATCTGCAAATCCAACGAGGCCCGCAACAAGATCCGCCAGTGGTTCAAAAAGGAACGCCGGGAGGAGAACATCGCCACCGGCCGCGCCTGCTTCGAATCGGAACTGAAGCACGCCGGCCTCTCCCTGGCGGCCATCACCGCCGAGGACGTGCTGCCCTTCGTGCTGAAAAAGGCGCGCTTCGGCACTCTGGACGAGCTGTACGCCGCCATCGGCTACGGCGGCATGTCCGCCCAGAAGGCGGTGGTGCGCATCAAGGACGAGATCGCCCGTCTGGGCCGCGTCCAGGCGGAGCAGCAGGCCGCCGAGCGCGCCGCCCAGGAGGCGATCCATCCCGCCACCGGCGCCGCCTCCGCCCCGCCCCCCAGAGCGGGCCGGAAGAGCGAATCGGGTATCATCGTGGAGGGCCTGGACAACTGTCTGGTGAAGTTCGCCAAGTGCTGCACGCCCGTGCCCGGGGACCCCGTGGTGGGCTTTATCACCCGCGGCTTCGGCGTGTCCGTCCACCGGCAGGACTGCCCCAACGCCGCCGCCGAGCGCCGCAAGCCCGAGGAGGCGGGGCGCTGGATCCGGGTGTCCTGGGCGGCGGGGGAGCTGGCCAGCTATCAGACCTCCCTGGAGATCTCGGCCAAGGACCGGGACGGGCTCACCCTGGACGTGGCCATGGCGCTCTCCGCCGCCAAGGTGAAGACCACCAGCCTCTCCGCCCGCTCCATGCCAGACGGCTACGCCAGCGTCAATATCGTCCTGGAGGTCAAGAACCAGGAGGAGCTCTCCGCCGTCATCAACAAGCTGGGGCAGATCCAGGGGGTCTACCAGGTGAAGCGGGCCGCGGGATGACCGACCGGAAGCGCACGCTGCGCCCGCCGCGCGGCAGAACGCCCGCCGCCTCCCCCTGGGCGCCGTACGGTTTTCCAGCGGCGCGGGAGACGATTTCAGAGCGAAATTCCTACTAAGGAGAGCGGAACATGACTACAATAGAGAGAAAGCCGGAGGGGCAGCGCCTGGAGCGCCTGATCTCCGACTGCTTTTCCGGCGGCGAGATCTGCCGCCGGGAGCTGCGGCTCCAGGAAGGGGAGGCCCAGGCGCTGGAGCAGGCCTACCCCGCCAGCCGGGTGCGCCCCATGGGCGGCAGCTGGTATGAAATCACCTTTCAGGGGGCATTCCAACATGGCAACTGAATTCATCCCCGTGCTGCTCGGCTCCGATATCAACGCCTACAGCATGGCCCGCGCCTTCCACGAGGCCTACGGCATCCAAAGCGTGGTATACGGCATGTACCCGGCCAGCGTCTGCGCCGGCAGCACCATCATCGACTACCGGGTGCGCGCGCACAACGACCGGGCGGACACGGTGCTGGAGAACGTCACCGAGGTGGCCGGGGCGCACCCGGACAAAACCATTCTGGTGCTGGGCTGCGGGGATAACTACCTCAACGCCATCTCCGCCAACCTGCCCCGCTTTCCGGGCAACGTCGTGGCGCCCTATGTGCCGCTGGACCTGCTGGAGACGCTCATCCACAAGGAGCGCTTTTATCAGCTCTGCGAGCAGTACGGCATCGATTATCCCGACACCGTGGTCTATCACAAGGGCATGGGTCACGACTTCACCCTGCCCTTCGACGGCCCCTTTGTAGTCAAGCCCGCCGAGTCGGACACCTACTGGAAGCATCCCTTCCCCACCCAGAAGAAGGCCTACGTGCTCCAGACCCGCGCGGAGGTGGATCAGGTCATCGACGACATCTACGGGGCGGGGTATGAGGATTCCCTGATCCTCCAGGACTTTATCCCCGGAGACGACAGCTTTATGCGGGTGGTCACCAACTACTCCGGCGCGGACGGCAAGGTCCGCCTGATGTGCGTGGGCCATGTGCTGCTGGAGGAGCATACCGACCATGCCATCGGCAACCACGCCGTCATCATCACCGAGCGCTCGCCGGAGCTGTGTGAAAAGCTGCGGGCGTTCCTGGAGGCGATCCGCTTTACCGGCTTCTCCAACTTCGATATCAAGTACGACCAGCGGGACGGAAAATTCAAGGCCTTTGAGATCAACTGCCGCCAGGGCCGCAGCAACTATTACGTCACCGGCGCGGGGTACAACCTGGCCAGGTACCTGGTGGAGGACCGCATTGAGCACACCAGCGCGCCCCTGACGGTAGTGGAAAACCGCCATCTCTGGTGGGTCATTCCCAAGGCGGTGGCCTACGACTACGTGAACCCGGCTTACCACGGGGAGATGCGCAGCCTGGATCAGGCGGGCGCCTCCGTCAATCCGCTGTTCTATCCTGCCGACCGGGGCTTCTTCCATAAGCTGCGCATCCTCAAGGGGCAGCGCCGCTATGTGGGCTGGTACGCCTCCAGTATGGAGAAGGCGAAATGAGCGAACAGCGCCTTGGCATTTTAGGCGGCATGGGACCCCAGGCCACCCAGGATTTTTACCAGCGCATCCTGGACCGCACCGACGCCGCCTGCGACCAGGAACACCTGCCCACCCTGATCCTCAGCGACACCGGTATGCCCGATCGCACCACCGCCATCCTGGGCGGGGATGCGGAGGGCTGCTATCAGCGGCTTTTGGCCGACGCCCGTCTGCTGGAGCGCAGCGGCTGCACCGTGCTGGCCATCCCCTGCAACACCTCCCATTTTTTTGCCGACCGGCTCCAGAAGGAGCTGGAGGCGCCCCTGATCCACATGCCCCGGGAGACCGTGGCCGTACTGGCCCGGTCGGGGAAGCGGAAGGTGGGCGTCCTGGCCACCGACGGCACCGTGCAGACCGGGGTCTATCAGAAGGAATGCGCCGCGCAGGGCATCCTCGCCGTCGCTCCCCCGCCCGAGGTGCAGAAGCTGGTCATGGGCATCATCTACGATGAGATCAAGCGGGGCGAGAAGGGCAGCCGGGAGAAATTTGCCGTCATCGACCGCTGGCTGCGCGGCGCCGGGTGCGACAGTGCCATCCTCGCCTGCACGGAGCTGTCCGTCTACCGCACCTATCACAGCCTGCCCGATTATTATCTGGACGCCATGGACGTGCTGGCCGAGCGGTGCATCACCGCCTGCGGCTATAAATTGCGCATGGTATAGGCGCTGCGGCGCCCTCCCCGCCCATGCGATCATTCTTTCAACTGGTGGTGACGTACATGATGGACCGGCCCCGTCTGCCGCTCGGCGGCTATTATCAGCTGCTCCAGCGCCGCGGCCTGCTCTGCGGCGATTCCCCCCTGGCCGCCGACCTGACCCGCCCCGTGGCTCTGGTGTCCTGCGACTCCAAGCGGGTCATCCCCGGCACGCTCTTTCTCTGCAAGGGCGCGCGATTCAAAGCGGAATACCTCCGCTCCGCGCTGGAGCAGGGGGCGTTCGCCTACGTCAGCCAAACCCCCTATCCGGACGTTCCCCTGCCCTGCATCCAGGTCACGGACATCCGGCAGGCCATGGGGCTGCTGGCCGACGCCGCCTACGGCCATCCCTCCGGACAGCTGCGCATCACCGGCATTACCGGTACCAAGGGCAAAACCACCACGGCCTATTACCTCAAGTCCATTTTGGATATTTGGCTGGAGGGCCAGGGCCGCCGGGCCAGCGCCCTGCTGTCCACCATCGTCACCGACGACGGCGTAGAGCGCCGTCCCGCCAAGCTCACCACGCCGGAACCGCTGGACCTGCAGCGCCACCTGTGGAACGCCGCCTCGGCGGAGGCGGACTATTTGACCATGGAGGTGTCCAGCCAGGCGCTGAAATACGGCCGGGTCATCGGTGTGGAGCTGGCCTGCGCGGTCTTCCTCAATATCGGGGAGGACCACATCTCCCCGGTGGAGCACCCTGATCTGGAGGATTATCTGAATTCCAAGCTGCTCATTTTCCGGCAGGCCGCCGCCGCCTGCGTGAATCTGGACAGCGACAAGGCCGACCGCATCTGGGCGGCCGCCCGGGCCTGCCCCAGCGTGATCACCTTCTCGCGGAAGTTTCCCTCCGCCGACGTGTACGCCGACCAGATCCGCAAGCAGGGCGGGCGCATCGTCTTCCGCGTGCGCACCCCCTCTTATGAGCGGGAGCTGGCCATCTCCACGCCGGGGCTGTTCAACGTGGACAACGCCCTGGCCGCCGTGGCGGCGTGCCAGGTCTACGGCGTCCCGGAGGACGCGGTGGCCGGGGGACTGCTGCGCGCCTTCGTGCCCGGGCGCATGGAGCATTACCAGAGCGCCGACGGGGCCATCTCCGTCATCGTAGACTACTCCCACAACGGCATGAGCCTGCGCAACGCCCTCTCCTCCGTGCGCCAGGAATACCCCGGCCGGGAGCTGACGGTGCTCTTCGGCTGCACCGGCGGCAAGGGCATCGACCGCCGGGAGGGGATGGGCAACGCCGCCGGAGAACTGGCCGACCGGGTCATCCTCACCGAGGACGACCCCGGCCCCGAGGCGGTGGAGGCGATCTGCGCCGATATCGGGGTGTTTTTACAGCGTCATGGGAAGGCGTACACCGTGGTGCCCAACCGGGAGCAGGCGGTGGAGCAGGCTATCCTGGGCGCCCGGCGGCCCGCCGTGGTTCTGCTGGCGGGCAAGGGCTGCGAGACCCAGCAAAAGCGCAAAAGCGGCCCCGAGCCCTGCATCCCGGACGGGGAGCTGGCCCGGCGGACGCTGGAGCGGTACGACGGGCGATGACCGCTCTGGACCAGGCCTTTCGCGCCGCCGGAGCCGCCGCCTGGGGCGGCGTGGCCTATGACCGCCTTACTCCGGAAATGACCCGGGAGGATCAGGAAAAGGTCCGCGCCCAATGTCCCCAGCCCAGGACGGTGCTGGTGGCCGCGTTCCCCTATTACGCCGGAGACCGGCCCGGTAATCTGTCTCTGTATGCCCGGGGGGAGGATTATCACCGCGCCCTCGCCCGCAGGCTGAATACGGTTTGTGATTTTTTATCTCGCCAATACCCGATGGAATCCTTTCTGCCCGCCGCCGACAACTCCCCCCTGCCGGAGCGGGAGGCCGCCCGGCTGGCCGGGCTGGGCAAGGTGGGCCGCCACGGGCTGCTTATCCTGCCCCCTTACGGCTCCTTCCTGTTTTTGGGGACCATCCTCACCGGCGCTGCGCTGGCGCTGCCGGAGCGGGAGGCCGCGCCCGCCTGCGAGGACTGCGGCCGCTGCGCCGCCGCCTGCCCGGTGGGCGCGCTGGGACCCGGCGGCGCAGACCGGGAGCGCTGTCTCTCTCAGCTGACCCAGCAGAAGCGCCTGACGGACGAGGAGGCGGCCCTGGTGGCCGCGCACCCCTATGTCTGGGGCTGCGATTTGTGCCAGCGCGCCTGTCCATACAATCACCACGCCGCCCGATCGCCCCTGCCGGAGTTCCGGGAGGATCTGATCGACCGTCTCACCCCCGCTGATCTGGACGGCCTGAGCAACCGGAGCTTCCAGTCCAAATACGGCACGCGGGCCTTCGCCTGGCGGGGCCCGGGCCCGCTGCGGCGCAACCTGGAGCTGCAGCAGGAATAAAACCGCCGTTTCAGGCCCAAACTATCGGTATCGTTTGGACAGAAAGGCGGTTTTTCCATGCAAGTACGCGATCTGATGAACCCCAGCGTGGTCTCCATCACACCCGGCGAGTCGGCTTCCCTGGCCGCGCGGCTGCTGTCCCGGCATAATCTGGGCTCCCTGCCCGTCTGCGGGGAGGACGGCGGCCTGCGCGGCATCGTCACCGACCGGGATATCGTCCTGCGCTGCGTGGCGGCGGAGGAGGACCCGGCCCAGACCCCCGTCAAGGACATCATGAGCCGCAACTGCGCAGTGGTCTCCCCCGACGACGACGCAAGGGAGGCCACCCGGCTCATGGCCGCCCGACAGGTGCGCCGGCTGCCGGTGCTGGAGGACGGCAGAGTGGTGGGCATGGTCTCCCTGGGGGACTTGGCCCGCAGCCACCGCTGCGACATGGAGGCCAGCAAGGCCCTGTCTGAAATTTCAGAGAACGTAAAAAAAGTCTACCCCTGACAAAGCCAAAGGCCCGCGGCAGTGCCGCGGGCCTTGTCTGTTATCCCTGCTCGGACAACCTCCGGGCAATGACCCGGGCTACCTTGACGCCGGAGGCGCCGGCCTGGGCCAGCCCGCGGGTGACCCCCGCTCCGTCCCCTGCGGCAAAGAAGCCGGGCAGAGCGGTCTCCAGCTCCCCGGACAGGGCCAGGCGGGCAGAGTAGAATTTGACCTCCGCGCCGTAGAGCAGCGTATCGTAATTGGCCGTGCCGGGGGCCAGCTTGTCCAGCTGATAGATCATCTCGATGATATCGTCCAGCTGCCGCTTGGGCAGGGCCAGGGACAAATCCCCCGGCACTGCGGCGGTAAGGGTGGGACGTACAAACGACTTGCTCATGCGGTGCTCGTTGGTGCGGATACCGCTGACCAGGTCCCCGAAGCGCTGCACCAGCACGCCGCCGGCCAGCATGTTGGACAAAGAGGCGATATGCTTGCCGTAGCGGTAGGGCTCGTTGAAGGGCTGGGTAAAGCGGTTGGATACCAGCAGAGCAAAATTGGTGTTTTCGCTCTGCAGGGCAGGGTCGGAGTAGGAGTGGCCGTTGACGGTGTTGATGCCCTCCACGTTCTCGGCCACCACATGGCCGTAGGGGTTCATGCAGAAGGTGCGCACCTGGTCGCCGTACTGCTTGGTGCGGTAGACCAGCTTGGACTCATACACCACGTCGGTGATGTGCTCGAAGACCTTTGCGGGCAGCTCCACCCGCACGCCGATGTCCACCTGGTTGTTGATCAGCTCCAGACCCAGGCCCTTGCACTGGTTGGAGAACCACTCCGCCCCGGAGCGTCCGGGCGCGGCGATGAGCCAGCGGCAGTCCACCGGCTCCCCCCGATCGGTGACCAGACGGTAGCCCTCCGTCCCCAGGACCTCGATAGAGGCCACGCTGGTGCGGAAGCGGTACTCCACGTGCTCCCGCACGGTCTCGTAGATGCTCTGGAGGATCTTCAGGTTGTTCTCCGTGCCCAGGTGCTTGCACCGGGCCTGGAGCAGGTGCAGGTCAAACTCCAGCGCTTTTTTCTCCAGGGCGCGGGCGGCGGGGGTATCGGTGGAAAAAACCTGGTCGGTCGCGCCGTGGCGCACGTTGATGGAATCCACATAGTCGATCAGATCCATGACCTCTTTGGCGTCCATAAAATCGGTGAGCCAGCCGCCGAACGCGGTAGTGAAATTATATTTCCCGTCGGAGAAAGCCCCCGCCCCGCCGAAGCCGCACATGGTATCGCAGATCTTGCAGTGGATGCACTCCTTCACCTTGCCTGCCACGATGGGGCAGCTGCGGGTATAGATATCGGAGCCCTGATCCAGGGTGACCACTTTCAGGGAGGGGCACAGGCGCATCAGCTCATAGCCCGCGAAGATCCCGGCCTCACCGCAGCCGATGATGGCGACGTCATAGCGTGTACTCATGTGCGATCTCTCACTTTACCATAAAATAGGGCACAAAGACGCCCTATTTATTATACCACAGCTGTCAACCGCTCCATCTGCGCCCCCGCCTGCTCCCGCTGCCCGCCCTGCGCGCGGGGCGAAAATCGTCCCGTGCGGAGCGGCGGACGCGGCCCTCCCGGCGCAGACGCCCGCGCTGCCGCCCGCTGCTGTTTCTGCCGCCGGAGAACCCGCCGTCACCCAGCGGGGGAATAGCGCCCCAGCTCAATGCCGGTATAGTACCATTTCAGGATCTCTTCATAGGTCTTTCCCTGCCGTGCCAGGGCGTTGGCCCCATATTGGCTCATCCCCACCCCGTGGCCGTAGCCGGTGACGGAGAAGGTGACCGCGCTTTCGTCCGCGGTGACAGTGAAGTTGGCCGAGCGCAGAGAAAACAGCTCCCGCAGGGCGCTCCCCGTCACGGCTGCGCCGCCTACCGTCACGCTGGACACGCCCCCGGCGGAATTGCGGACGGTCTCCCCAAACCACCCGGAGGGCGGACCGGACAGGTCGGCCTGCGGAACCTTCGCCAGCAGCGTGCGTTTGAACTCCTCCACCGGCACCGACGCCGTGCTGTGGTAGTTGGGCACCTCCTCTCCCTCCGGGCTGTCCACCCCGGACAGGTAGGGCACGGCGTTGCCCCAGACCTCCACCGCGTCCACCGTGCGCCCGGCGGCGGAGGAAAAGAAGACCGCCTGGATGGGCGCGCCGTCGTACAGGGCCGCCACGCCGTCGGTATCCGCCACGGCGGCGCTGATCTTGGCGGTATAGACCTGGGTGTTTTCTCCCCAGTTCTCCGCCGCCTGGTCCGGTTCGATATAGGCCTGGCAACAGTTGATGTCGGTACACACGTCGGCGTCGGGATGGTTTTGCACCGTGCGCCCCATCTTGGCCAGGGTGTAGGTGCGGGCGGCCACCGTCTGCGCCTTGAGGGCCTCGGGTTCGAAGGAAGCCGGCATTTCAGCGGCCACCACCCGCCACAGGTATTTGTCCAGCGGGAGCGTGAGCACCTCGCCGTCCCCTATCGAGACCCGGACCGTGACCGCTGCGTCCTCGGAGCGCGCGGGCGTGACCACCGTGCGGTCGATGGGCAGCTCGCCGGTAGGGGCGGCGCTCTCCTGCGCCGTCCCCGGCCCGTCCTGCCGCACCAGCAGCAGCGGCAGCAGGAACAACAGCAGCAGCAGCGCCAGAGCCGTGGCCACGACCTGTTTCATATCCATTCCCTCCGTCCGTCTTTTGCAAGTTTCCAGGCTTCCTATTTCACTTTTGCTTTTTCGCTTTATTCGTCTAAACCAAAAGGCGCTCCACCGGAAGCTTCGGATTTGTCTTCCCTCCCCATTGACGGCGCGGCAAAAAAAGGATACAATAGACCGCAACAAAGATGGGCAAAGGAGCGTCACAGCATGCAGAATGAGGACAAGGAGATTGCGAAGGGCTTTATCGAAAGTCTATGCGGAGAATACCGCAGACATAACTACATCGACCCGGCCTTTTATGAGACCTATAACGTAAAACGCGGCCTGCGCAACGCCGACGGGACCGGCGTCATGGCCGGTGTGACCCAGATCGGCAACGTGCTGGGCTACTATGTCCAGGACGGCGAGCGGGTCCCCATGCCCGGCAAGCTGGTCTACCGGGGGATCGACGTGGAGGAGCTGATCGACGGTTTTATGAGCGAGGGCCGGTTCGGCTTTGAAGAGACCGCCTATCTGCTGCTGATGGGCTCCCTGCCCACCCGCGGGCAGCTGTCCGCCTTTCAGCAGCTTTTGTCCGACCACCGCTCGTTGCCCCGGATGTTTACCGAGGATATGATCCTCAAGGCCCCCAGCCCCGACGTGATGAACAAACTGGCCCGCTCGGTGCTGGCTCTGTATTCCTATGACGACGACCCGGACGACATGTCTCTGCCCAATCAGCTGCGCCAGGCCGTGCAGCTCATCGCCCGGGTGCCCGTCATCGTGGCCCACGCCTTCGCGGTGAAGCGGCACTACTACGACAATGAATCGCTTTACCTCCACCGGCCTCAGGAGGGCCTGAGCGTGGCGGAGAACTTCCTCTACTCGGTCCGGCACGACAACCGGTACACCGACCAGGAGGCCAAGCTGCTGGACCTGTGCCTGGTGCTGCACGCCGAGCACGGCGGCGGCAACAACTCCGCCTTCGCCTGCCGGGTGCTCTCCTCCTCGGGTACCGACACCTATTCCGCCATTGCCGCCGCCGTAGGCTCCCTCAAGGGCCCCCGCCACGGCGGCGCCAACAAAAAGGTCATGGAGATGTTCTCCCACATCCAGGAGAACGTGCACGACTGGAAGGACGACGACGAGGTGCGCGCCTACCTGGGCGCCCTGCTGCGGAAGGAGGCGGGAGACCGCTCTGGGCTCATCTACGGGATGGGACACGCCATCTACACCCTCTCCGACCCCCGGGCCGTCATCCTTAAGCGGTTTGCCAAGAAGCTTGCCGCCACCAAGGGGATGCTGGACGAGTTCGAGCTTTACGAGAGCGTGGAGCGGCTCACCCCGGAGGTGCTCCTCTCCGTCAAGGGCGAGGACAAGGTGGTCTGCGCCAACGTGGACCTGTTCTCCGGCATGGTCTACAAGATGATGGGCATCCCGCAGGAGCTGTACACCCCCCTCTTTGCCGTGGCCCGCATGGTAGGCTGGTGCGCCCACCGGATCGAGGAAGTCTATCAGCCCGGCAACCGGATTATCCGCCCGGCCTACAAGGCCGTGGCCCCCATGCGCACGTTTATCCCCCTGGATCAGCGGTAAAAAGCGCGTAAAAGCGGCGCGGCCCCGACCTGAGTCGGGGCCGCGCCTTAGCTTGTTAAAAAAGGCCTTTTTCGACCGAGGGATGCATGACGGACAGGGCTCGATCCCTGCAGAAAAGTCGCCCAGTCCGTCCTGAGAGGTGTCATTCCCGACGCGCATCCCCAGAGGGCCCTCCGGAGAACTCGGAGCGCAACCGCCCGCAGGGCCGCTCTTGCTGCGGGAATGGCGGCGGCCGCGGAACGCTCCTTGCGGGTGAACGCTGCGGGGCCTCTGCGCCGCACGGCTCAAAACAGCCAGAACAGCCGCTCCCGGGATACGCTCATCCCCACCTTGCGCTGGAGGGCCAGGGACGCCTGGTTGTCTGTAAAGACCTGGCCGAAGGCATACTGCCCCCGCTCCAGGGCCAGGCGCACCGCGCCGCGGAGCAGGGCCTCCCCCACGCCGCGGCGGCGGTAGGCGGGCAGCACCTCCAGCATGCCGATGCTCCCCTCCTCATGGAATCCGGCAAACCCCGCACAGGCGCCGTCCACAAAGGCCCCCAGCATCCCCCGCCGGAGCGCCCCCTGCATGTAGGCTACCCCGCCGAAGGGGTGGCTGTAGTGATCATAGACCCACTGGGCCATTTCCTCCCCCAGCAGCCGCAGCTCCCCGCCGAAGGGCGCGGCGGCGGGGGGTTCCGGCGCCAGCCAGGCGGCCTGATAACAGATCTGCTCCTCGTGCAGGCCAAAGCGCCGCACCGCCTCGGCCTTGTACCACAGCTCATGGCCCACCAGCATCGCGCACCGGCTCAGCAGGGCAAAGCAGCGCTCCGCCGCCGCCGGGCCGGCGGCGCTCATCATGTGTATCCCGCCGCTCTCGCAGAGCAGCACCCCATCTTCCTCCGCGTACAGCAGCTCCGCCGTCCCCCGGCGCAGGGGCTCCAGCATATCCATATAAAACAGCGGATCGCGCCCCAGATACGCCAGGGCCTGTTCCAGTTGCTCCATTTAATCCTCCTCGAATAGGGGCAAAGTGATCACGAAGCTGGTAAAGCGCCCGTTGCTCTCCGCCCGGATCGCGCCCCCGTGCAGCTCCACGATCTCCTTCGCAATGGCAAGGCCCAGTCCCGCCCCGCCGGTCCGGGTGGAGCGGGCGGCGTCCAGCCGGTAAAATTTGTGGAAAATATTGGCCAGCTCTCCTTCGGGGATCTCCAGCCCCTCGTTCCGGACGACGATCTCGGCCTGCCGTTCCACCTTCCGGGCCCGGACCTCCACCCGGCCGCCGGGCGTACTGTAGCTGACCGCGTTGCGCAGCACGTTATCGAAGACCCGGGCAAGTTTGTCCGGGTCGCCGAGCACCACCAGGTGGTGCTGGATCTCCACGGTACACTCCAGCTCCTTTTCCGCAAACAGGGGGTAAAACTCGTCGGAGAGCTGCTCCAGCAGCATGGAGAGCTGGATGGGATGCCGTTCCCCCGCGCCGCTGTCCAGGTCCATGCGGGTGATATCGAAAAATTCGCCCAACAGCTCCTCCAGCCGCTCGGCCTTATCCAGGGCGATCCCGGTGAACTTGGCCCGCTGGGCCGCATCCAGCCCCGGCTCGTCCCGCAGCAGCGTCAGATAGCCCACCACCGAGGTGAGCGGAGTCTTCAGATCGTGGGCCAGAAAGGCCACCAGATCCTGCTTGCGCTGCTCGCTCTCCCGGGCGGCGTCCTCCCGCTGCTTCATCTGACGCTGGAGCGCGTCCAGATCTTCCTGGAGCGGAGAGAGTTCCCGTGGCAGGCGCACCGGCGCGTCCTGCTCTTCCACCACCCGGCGCAGCGCCAGGCGGATCTCCTCCAGCCAGCGGGTAAAGCGCCCCATGGCCAGGTAGAACGCCGCCAGCATCAGCACCAGCATGCCCGCCGTCAAAAACGCCTGCTTGTTGCCGCGAATGGCCTGCCGGTAGAGCTCCAGGGCCTCATACTCGCTCTGGCCGAACAGCGTGCGGGCCGCCCAGACAAAAAAGCGGGCAAAGGGGTCCTGAAGCACGCCGTCCACCACCACCTCCAGCAGGAACAGGCCCGCCAGCCCGGCGATGAGGGTGCCCGCCACTACGAACAGGAGCATTTTCAGTTTTAACCGGGTATATTTCCGCCTCACGGAAGCCTCCTTATCCCCTGGCGCTGCGCTTGGCAAAGCGCACCACCGACCACACGCCGCCCAGCAGCATGACCTCCAGAAACGCGGCAAAGCGCCAGAGCACCATTCCCACCGCCACATGCTCCCCGAAGATGGGACTCATAAACAGATAAAAGCTGCCTTCCGCGCCCCCCGCGTTGCCGGGCAGCAAAACGATCCGGGAGATGACCATCACCAGGCACTGTACCAGCAGCAGCTCCACAAAGGAGTGCCCGCCGAGTCCCAGGCCGTGAAAGAGGAAATACGGCACGGCGAACAGGGCCCCCAGCTCCAGGAACATGGCGGCGAACAGTCCGGCCAGCAGGCGCTTGTTGCCCCGCAGGTCGGCCAGCTGCCGGCAGAACTCGTCCACCTTGCCCATGCCCGCCTCTACCCGGCCGGGCTTGGCCATGACCTTGGTATGCCGGGAGAGCCACTCCAGGATGCGGCGGATGAGCCGCTGAATGGGCGCGGGGCGAATGGCGGTGAAGACCGCCAGCGTGCACAGCGCCACGTACAGAACAATCAGGAAGGCCGCCCCGATGACCGCGGGACCGATGCTCTCCCCATGAAAGACCAGCTTATAGGCCAGCGCGGCCAGGGCGTAAACGGTGTAGACCACGGTGTTGGCCACCAGCTTCCAGGTGTAGATGGATGCGGTGTAGGTAGCGGACAGGCCCGCGTCGTACATCAGCTTGAGCTGCACCGGCATACCGGCGGGGCCCAGCTTATAGTAAAATTCCCCGATATAGGCCGCATCGAAGCAGCCGGTCAGGCGCATCGGGCAGCCCGCCCCCTTTCCCATGCCGTAAAAAATAAGCGCGTCGATGCTCTCGCTGACCGGAACGCACAGCGCCGCCCCCACCAGCCACAGGGGCCGGGTCTGCCTCAGCAGGGCGCGCACGTCCATGGTGCGGAAGACATGCACCACCAGAGCCGCCAGGATCGCGCCCCCCACCGTCAGTCCGGCAATGGAAAAAATGCGGTTGAACAGGGCCTTCTTGTTGGCTTTCGTATCGAACACCTTCCTTGGTCGCTTCGTCTCTCTTCAGTATACCCGTTTCAGCGCCCCGCCGCACTTGCAGCGGTAGCGCTCCGGATGGCGCACCAGCGCAGAGGCTCTGGCGCGGCAAAACTGCGCGCCGCAGCTCTGGCAAACCAGCCGGTAGCGCTCCGGCCGCACATCGGGCACGCCGAGGGCCTGGCAGGTCCCCGTGCGGGCGATGGCATAGCCGTAGGCGGCGTTCATCCGCGCGGCGTAGGCCTTCCACCGCTGCCCGTGGTCCCGGCAGCCGGGGCAGGTATGGAGCGCCTCGTGGGCCAGTGTCTGCAGGCACGCCCCTTCCGCAGCCTCCAGCAGGCGCTGGCTCAGTTCGATCTCAAATGCCTCTCCCCGCCGGATGCAGCAGCCGAAGCGGGTCACCGCCCGCCGGTTCACCGTCACGTGGGGCCGGATCTGGGCGGAAACCGGGATCTTCAGGGCCCTGGCCTGATCCAGCACCCGGACCAGCAGGGCGTCAAAATCGTTCATAGGGTGCCTCCCTTGGATACATAAAACGTATTTTACCATCTTTTTTCCTGAAAGTCACTACTCGGCCGGTTTTGTCCCTTTTACGCCATCTGTGCGCGCTTAAAATCTCCGTCGTTTTGACAATACATTGAAAACGGATTGCCTGCATGGTACAATACATATAAATATAAAAGTGTGATAAATATGGGGCTGTTGACAAAGTCTGTTTTCAAAAATACGGCCTTGCAAAAAGTTCATCAAATAGCATATATTTTACAGTAAATAACAACAAACAAGCAAGAAAAACCTATTTGCTTTTTCGATAAGGGACTTTGTCAACAGCCCCAAATATGAATTGAGGAGGCACTTATGAAACGAGAATCAGGGAGTGCACTGCATATATACGGGTGCCTGTTTTTGATAGTACTGGCCTTGGCCGGGTGTGGGGCCGCGCTGGATACGTCTGACACAGATGCAGTATCTGGTAATTCATCCAGCCAGAGCGCTCCCGTATCCAGAGACTCAAACACAATAACCTATGGCAGCCAGTTACAGCTTATTGCCGATAATACGGCAGTGTGGATGGGCGATACGGAACTAATTGCTGAACCGTTTTTCTATGCTGTTACCGATCTTGACCAGAATGGGCGGCTGGAGATCATTCAGTCCTCCTGCCAAGGAACCGGACTTTATACCTATACCAAGTTGTGGGAGGTCGGCACAGATGAAACAGCGTTAGCTCCCTGCCAGTTTTCCATGGCCGAAGGGGATTCCCAGCCGGACATTATCACGAACCCGGACATGGTATATTTTGACGAGGCGCGTGACTGCTATTTTTATATATTCCGCGACGATATTCGTAACGGTGGGGCGGAGCACTATCAAAATCGGGTTGCCTTTTCTCTGCAAGATGGCGTTGTTACCACCACTCTGTTGGGACAATGCCACAGCATCTATGCATCTCCCGATTCGGATGCAGTAACCACCTATACGGACGCTGATGGAAATATCATTGACGAGGAAGCGTACAACATGGCAACAGACAAGACTTTCTCCGGTCTGACAGCGATGGAGGCAACCATTGGTTGGACAGATTATGTTGTCTCAACGCAACTGGCTACGCTGACTGAATCGGAATTAATGGGTATTTTGGAAACTTCTTGGGAAAGTTTTTCCTTGCTCTAAGGCATAAAAATAGAGTTCAGTAAATTTCGGTTTGTAGGGGCAGTCTCATTTGAGGCTGCCCCCCTGTTGTTTTGACGAAAGGTACTCCAAATGCACAAACAAGGCAGAAGGGAGCCGTTTTCCCGGCGGGCGGGCCCTTCCTGGGTCCGCGCAAAGCAGCGGGCCGCTTCCAATGGAAGCGGCCCGCTGCTTTTGGGGTGTTTGTTTACAGGATCCAGCCCAGTACGGCGGACAGGACGAAGGCGATGATGGCCGGCATAAAGTTTTCCCACTTCACCGGCTTGTCGAACAGCGCCTTCACCAGCAGCACCACGCCCGCGATGCGCAGCAGCCAGGGCAGCAGGCCCAACAGCAGCAGCAGAGGCAGGCCGATGATGGCCAGCACCACAAAAATCAGGACCACCGCCACCAGGCAAACAATGGAAAGGGTCAGCAAAGTGATCATATCGTTTTCCTCCTCGTTTGATTGCTCCCATCTTACCACCCCAGGCTTAAAGCCGCCCTGGAGTTTTCCTTAAAAAAGGATGAAAATCGCCCGGCGCTCCCGCGCCGGGCGATGGTCCGTTTACCGGAAGTATTCCGCGCCGCTCTCAAACAGGGGCTGGCGGCGGTCGCCGGGAATGTTCACACCCACAAAAGCGCCGCGGCGCTCGCTGTGTCCCATTTTGCCGAAGACCCGTCCGTCGGGGGAGAAAATGCCTTCGATACAGGCGGCGGAGCCGTTGGGGTTCACGTCGATCTCCATGGAGGGCACGCCGTCGGCGTCCACATACTGGGTGGCTACCTGGCCGTTCGCGATCAGCCGCTCCAGCTCTTCCGCCGGGGCCACAAACCGCCCCTCGCCATGGGAGATGGGGATGGCATGCAGATCGCCTACGTTGGAGCGGAGCATCCAGGGGGACTGGACGGAGGCTACCCGGGTGGTGACGTACCGGCTCTGGTGGCGGCCGATGTCGTTATAGGTCAGGGTGGGGCAGCCCGCGTCCATCGCGCGGATCTCCCCGTAAGGGACCAGGCCCAGCTTGATGAGCGCCTGGAACCCGTTGCAGATGCCCAGCATCAGGCCGTCCCGGCGCTTGAGCAGGTCATGGACCGCGTCCGTGAGCGCGGGGTTGCGGAAGAAGGAGCAGATAAACTTGGCGGAACCGTCCGGCTCGTCGCCGCCGGAAAAGCCGCCGGGCAGGAACACGATCTGCGCCCCCCGGACGGCCCGCTCCAGCGCGGCCGTGGACGCGGTCAGGTCGGCGGGGGTCAGGTTGCGCACCACCACGATCTCCGGCTCCAGCCCCGCCTGCAGGCAGGCCCGGGCGGAGTCGTACTCGCAGTTGGTGCCGGGGAACACGGGGATGACCACCCTGGGCCGGGCCGTTTTGGCCTTGCACACGGCAGGGGAGCGCTTGTCCCAGTTCAGGGCCGGTACGGGCGCGGCCGTGCCCGCGCGCGTGGGGTACACGTCCTCCAGCACGCCCTCGTTGAGGGCGAGCAGCTCGGCAATGGACGCCCGGTCGCCGCCGGCGACGATCTCCGGCGCGGCGGCGGTATCCCCCAGACGGACGGCATGGGGCGTCTCGACCGTCTCGGTCAGCTCCGCCAGAATGGCGCCGGGCCGGGCGGACAGCTCCGCCCCCTCGGCGGCGCGAAAGCCGATCCGGTTGCCGAAGGACATGTTCATCAGGCCCTCCAGCACCCCGCCGGCCTCCACCGCCCAGGCGGCGCGCACCTTTCCCGCCCGGCAGAGGGCGTAAAACGCCTCCCAGGCCGCCCGGTGGGCCGGATAATCGCCGGCGGCGGCGCCGCCGAACCGGTAGACCGGATGGCCCGGCTCTTTGAACTCAGGGGAGAGCACCTCGCCCGCTTTGGCGGGGGCGATGGCGAACGAGATCAGGGTGGGCGGCACGTCCTGATCCAGGAAGGAGCCGGACATGGAGTCCTTGCCGCCAATGGCCGCGCAGTCCAGCCCCAGCTGGGCGTCCAGCGCCCCCAGCAGGGCCTGGAAGGGCTTGCCCCAGCGCGCCGGGTCCTGGCGCAGCTTTTCAAAATACTCCTGGAAGGTCAGGTAAGCCTTCCGGTAGTCCGCGCCCGCCGCCACCAGCTTGGCCACTGAGGTGACCACGGAGCCGATCGCTCCCGTGTAGGGGTCGGCGCTCATCCAGTCCGGATCGAAGCCCCAGGCCATCACGCTGGCCTGGTCGGTCGTCTGCCCGGGCAGCACGGGGAACAGGGCGGCCATGGCCTGGGCGGGGGTGCGCTGGTACTTTCCGCCGAACGGCATGAGCACGCTGCCCGCGCCGATGGAGCCGTCGAAGCGCTCGGTCAGCCCCCGGCGGGAGGCGCACTTCAGGCTGGCGGCCACATCCCGCAGGGAACGTTCGGCGGGCGCTTTCCGGTCCGGTTCGGGCTTGGGGGCGCTCACGCAGACGCCGGCGTGCTTCACGGCGCCATTGGTGTCCAGAAAGGCGCGGGACAGGTCGGCGATGGTCTCGCCCCGCCAGCGCATGACCATACGGGGAGAGGCGGTGACCACCGCCACCCGGTAGGCCTCCAGATTCTCCCGCGCCGCGGCGGCCAAAAAGGCCGCCTCATCCTCCGGGGCGACCACCACGGCCATACGCTCCTGGCTCTCGGAGATGGCAAGCTCGGTGCCGTCCAGACCGTCGTACTTCTTGCGCACCGCGTCCAGGTCGATCTCCAGCCCGTCGGCCAACTCGCCGATGGCCACGCTCACGCCGCCCGCGCCAAAGTCGTTGCAGCGCTTGATGAGGCGCGTCACGTTCCCGTCCCGGAACAGGCGCTGGAGCTTGCGCTCCTCCGGGGCGTTGCCTTTCTGCACCTCGCTGGCCATGGTGGTCAGGGAGTTCTGGTTGTGGCTCTTGGAGGAGCCGGTGGCCCCGCCGATGCCGTCCCGGCCGGTGCGCCCGCCCAATAGGATGACCACGTCGCCGGGGGCGGGCCGCTCCCGGCGGACATTCCGTGCCGGGGCCGCGCCCACCACCGCACCGCACTCCAGATGCTTGGCCACATAGCCCTCATGGTAAACCTCCGCCACGTGGCCGGTGGCCAGGCCGATCTGGTTGCCGTAGGAGGAATAACCCGCCGCCGCGGTCTGGGCCAGCTTGCGCTGGGGCAGCTTGCCGGGCAGGGTCTGATCAAAGGGAGTCCGGGGGTCGCCGCAGCCGGTGACGCGCATGGCCTGATGGACGTACACCCGGCCGGACAGGGGATCCCGGATGCAGCCGCCGATGCAGGTGGCCGCACCGCCGAAGGGCTCGATCTCGGTGGGGTGGTTGTGGGTCTCGTTCTTGAACATCAGCAGCCAGTCCTGCTCCTGTCCGTCCACCTGGGCGGGGACGTGGATGGAGCAGGCGTTGATCTCCTCGCTCTCGTCCAGCTCGGGCAGCTTGCCCCGCTTTTTCAGGATCTTGGCGCCGATGGTGGCAATATCCATCAGCGTCTGGGGCCGCCGGGCGGCCTTCTCCTGCCCATAGACCTCCACCCGGGCGGCCAGATAGCGCTCATAGGCCTGCCGGACCGGGCCGGCGCCGATCTCCACATGGTCCAGATGGGTGGAAAAGGTGGTGTGGCGGCAGTGATCAGACCAGTAGGTGTCCACCAGGCGCACCTCGGTCAGGGTGGGGTCGCGGCGCTCTTCCTCCCGAAAGTAGGCCTGCAAAAAGGCCAGATCGCCCAGGTCCATGGCCAGGCCGTATTGTTCCAGCAGCCCCTCCAGACCGGCCCGGTCCAGCGCGGTGAAGCCCTCCAGCACGGGCACGGAAGCGGGCTCGGGGTACTGGCGGCGGAGGGTGTCCGGCTTGTCCAGAGCGGCCTCGCGGCTCTCCACGGGGTTAACGAGATAGCCGCGGATCTGCGCGAATTCCCCGTCGGTGAGCGAGCCCGTCAACAGGTATACGGTGGCCGCGGCCACCAAAGGCCGCTCCCCGCCGGTCATCATCTGGATGCACTGGGCGCAGGAGTCGGCCCGCTGGTCGTACTGGCCGGGCAGGGCCTCCACCGCCAGCAGGCGGTCCCAGGCGCCGTCCTGGTCCGGAACGGCCTCGTCCCAGACGTCGTCCACCTGAGGCTCGGACAGGACGGTCGTGCGGGCGGCCTCGTAGACGGCCCGGGAAACGCCCTCTACGTCATACCGGCGCAGCAGGCGCACCCCGGTGAGCCCCGTCAGCCCCAGCGGACCCCTCAGCTCCCCCAGCAGGTGCTGCGCCTCCACGGCAAAGCCGGGCCGCTTCTCCACATAGCATCGAAATACGTTCCCCATTCTTGATTCCCCCAAATTTCTCTCTCCGGACTTGTTTCCCCGCCTGCGTCCCCCAATCGGCGGGCCCGTTCCCGTCCGGACGGCATTACGCGACGGTCCAGTCTGCAAAGCGATAAAATACGTTCTGCTGGGTGGGCGTCAGGCCCGTAAGGAGCCGCCACTGGGTGAGCAGCGACCAGTTTTTGAAGCAGATCACCGCAAAGGGCGGCTCCTGGGCCAGATACTCGTACAGCGCCCCGGCCGCCTGCCCCCGCGCCGCGCCGTCGGCGGCGCGAAACGCGCGGAGAAGCCCGGCTGCCGACGCATCCTGATAGCCGCCGTAGTTGAGCGCTCCGGTCGGTGCAAGCAGGGCGGTCAGGTCAAAATCCCCCGTCAGGCGCACCTCCGCCAGATACAGATCGAAGTCTCCGCGCGCCAGTGCGGCCGTATAATCCTCCCAGGACAGCTTTTTCAATTCCACTGAGACCCCTGCGTCGGTCAGGTTTTTTGCCAGCTGCTCCGCCGCAGAGATCCGGTCGGTATTCTCGCCGGGCACCACGAAGCGCAGCGCCAGCGTTTCCCGCCCCCGCCGCCAGCTCCCGTCCGTTTGGGACCAGCCCGCGTCGGCCAGCGCCTGGGCCAGCGCCTGGGACGAGTAGGCCAGGCGGCCCGCCAGGGCGCCGTCATACAGCGGCGAGACCGGGGAAACCGGCAGGGCGGCGGCCAGCGCGTGGCGGGAAAACTGGGCCGTGACCACCGCGTCCCGGTCAAAGCTCTGCTGGAGCGCCCGGCGCAGCCCCGCGTCCCGGCAGAGCCCGGAGGCCGTGTTGAATCCCACGTAAAGCATGGTGCTGGTGGGATAATCCACCGTTTCAAAGCTGCCCGAGAATCCCAGCGCGTTGGTGCCCGTCAGGTCGGTGGCCACCAGGGCGACGTCACGGGTATCGAAGGCCCGGATCAGATCGTCGGCCTCCTGGATGCTCCGCAGGGGGATGGACTGCCTGGGCAGGGCGTTCCCCTGCCACCAGTCCGTCCTGGCCTCCAGGACCAGCGCGTCCGCCTCGCCGGCGAGCACGTAAGGTCCGGTACCCGCGGGGCGCTCCCCAGTTCCCTTGCACACCGGCACGTCCAGCAGCGCGGGCAGGCCGCCGTTGGGACTGGAGAGCGTGACGCTCACGGTTCCCTCCCCGGCGCTCACCCCGGTCACGCCGGTAAAGCGGGCGCTGTAGAGGGCGCTGGCGCGGGCCTGGTTCAGGCTGGCGGCCACGTCGGCCGCCGTTAGTGCGCTGCCGTCGGAAAAGCGCACGCCGGCACGAAGGACAAAGGTCCACTTCAGCGCGTCCTCCGATACGGTATAGGATTCGCACAGCACGTTCTGGACCTGAAATTGGGGGTCCAGGGCAAACAGCCCTTCATAAAGCAGGCCTCCCAGCGACAGATTGGTCCGGTTGCCGCCGGTAATGGGGTGAAAACTGGACTGCGGGTAGCAGGCCAGCGCAAACTGGGCCGGCTCCGGCTCCGGCGTGGCCGTGGCGGCCGGCGTGGGCGTGGGCTGCCACGGCTCCTCGTAGGGCGCCGCTCCGCACCCGGCCAGTCCCAGCAGCAGGCAGGCAGCCGTCAGCAGGGCCGTCAGGATCCTTCTCAAGCTGTGCCTCCTCCCCGGCGCAGCGCGATCATGGCCGCCTGACTGCCCCGCTCCCCATGGGTCACACGGTGGGACCAGTATTGATCCGGCCGGCAGGCGGTGCAGTCCGGCGAGCGGGCAATATGCTCCGGCTTCAGTCCGGCCCCCTCCAGCCGCCTGGCGTTGAGGCCCTTCAGGTCCACATGAAATTTCCCGGTCGGCAGCACCTCGATAAACGGAAGGGCGCAGGCGCCCAGGGCCTCGGTCATGGCGTTGGGCACATCCTCATGAGTCTCGAAGCAGCATTTGGAGATGCCCGGCCCGATAGCGGCAAGGAGATCCAGCCGGTCGCAGCCGTAGCAGTCCACCATCCGCTCCACTGCCTTTTCCACGATCCCCAGGGCGGTGCCCCGCCAGCCCGCGTGGACCGCGCCCACGGCCCGGCGCACCGGGTCGTAGAGAAGGATGGGCAGACAGTCGGCGGAAAAAACGGTAAGCACCGCGCCGGGTACATCGGTAATGAGCGCGTCGGCCTCGTAGTCCACGGTCTGCTCCAGCCCCTTGCCCAGGTCGGCGGAGGTAACGGTGCGCACCCCGTCCCCGTGGACTTGGCTGGAAAAGACCAGTCCCTCCCGCTCTGCCCCGATGGCGGCGCAGAAGCGGCGGAAATTCTCCCGGACGCGCTCCGGGTCGTCCCCCCGGTTGACGCCCAGGTTCATCGAGGCGTAGATCCCCTCGGATACGCCCCCCAGGCGGGTGGAAAAGCCGTGGACCACACCGCCGGCGGCCTGGAAGCCGTCGGCGGCAAGGTACACCACGCCGTTTGCGTTGTGTTCGGTGATATTCATGCTGGTTCTCCTCAATGACAGCGGTTTGACGGAACGGGCGGCGGTACGGGGGCGTGCGGCCCCCGCTGTCCCGCAAAGGCGCGGCCCGCTCCCGCCCGCACGCATCCCCGAAGCGGGATGACACCCCCTGCAGGCGCGCTTCCGGAACTTCTCCCCGCTCCCGCAGGGGCAAGCCGGCGCGCTCCCCGGCGGATCCGATCCCGATCAGTCGGGGTGGTACTCCTTGCAGGTGCACTTCTTGAACTTCTTCCCGCTCCCGCAGGGGCAGGGTTCATTGGGGCCGATCTTCTGTCCCTTTTTGATGGGCTGTTTCTTCACGGTGCCGTCGCTGCCCGCGCTTTCGCCGGTGACCCTGGCCACCCGCTCCCGCTTGACGCCGGTATTCACCTGCACCCGGGCCAGGAAGATCCGCCGCAGGGTCTCCGCCTGGATGGCGGCGATCATCTGCTCGAACATCTCATAGCCCTCGCGCTTGTACTCCACCACGGGGTCGCTCTGGCCGTAGGCCCTGAGGCCGATGCCCTGGCGCAGCTCCTGCATGGCGTCGATGTGGTCCATCCAGTACTCGTCCACCACACGCAACATCATCACCCGCTCCAGCTCGCGCATCAGCGGCTCGCCCAGCTCGGCCTCTTTGCGGGCGTAGAGCTCCGCCGCCCGTTCCCGGAGCAGCTCCGCCAGACCGTCGGCGTCGTATTTCGCCAGCTCCTCGTCGGTCAGCTTCAGCTCGTCGGGGCGCAGGAACACGCCCCGAAACTGAGCGCACACCTCCCGCCAGCTCTCGGCGTCCATATGCTTCTGCTCGCCCAGACGGCCGTGGACCTCGCCCGCGATCACCGTGGTGAGCATGCTCTGGACGGACTCCTTCAGGTTCTCCCCGTCCAGCACCTTGCGGCGCTGCTCGTAGATGACCTTGCGCTGGGTGTTCATCACGTCGTCGTATTCCAGCACCGTTTTCCGGGTCTGGAAGTTGCGGGATTCCACCTGCTTCTGGGCGTTCTCAATGGCGCCGGAGAGGATCTTGGCGTCGATGGGGGTATCCTCGTCCACCCCCAGCTTCTCCATCATGTTCATCACCCGTTCGGAGCCGAACAGGCGCATGATATCGTCCTCCAGAGAGAGGAAGAAGCGGCTCTCGCCCGGGTCGCCCTGCCGGCCGGCGCGGCCGCGCAGCTGGTTGTCGATGCGGCGGGACTCGTGCCGCTCGGTGCCCAGAATAAACAGGCCGCCCGCGGCGCGGACCTGGTCGGCCTCTTCCTTGATGGCCTCTTTATACGTTGCCTCCGCCTCGGCATACATACGCCGGGCGTTCAGGATCTCCTCGCTGTCGGTCTCGGCAAAGCCCGTGGCCTCGGCGATGAGCTCGTCGGACAGCCCCGCCTTGCGCAGATCGGCCTTGGCCAGGACCTCCGCGTTGCCGCCCAGCATGATGTCGGTGCCGCGGCCGGCCATGTTGGTGGCCACGGTGACCGCCCCGAGCTTGCCCGCCTGGGCCACGATCTCGGCTTCTTTTTCATGGAACTTGGCGTTGAGCACATTGTGGCGGATGCCGCGCTTTTTCAGCATGCCGGAGAGCTCCTCCGACTTCTCGATGGAGATGGTGCCCACCAGCACGGGCTGGCCCTTCTCGTGGCACTCCACGATCTGGTTGACGATGGCCCGGTACTTGCCCGCCTCGTTCTTGTACACCACGTCGGGGTTGTCCTTGCGGGCCAGCGGACGGTTGGTGGGGATCTCCACGATATCCAGGGCGTAGATGGTGCCGAATTCCTCCTCCTCGGTCATGGCGGTGCCCGTCATGCCGGAGAGCTTGCCGTAAAGGCGGAAATAATTCTGGAAGGTAATGGTGGCCAGGGTCTTGGACTCCCGCGCCACCTCCACATGCTCCTTGGCCTCGATGGCCTGGTGCAGGCCCTCGGAGTAGCGCCGGCCGTACATCAGGCGGCCGGTGAACTCGTCCACGATGATGACCTCGCCGTCCTTCACCACGTAGTCGATATCCCGCTTCATCAGGCCCCGGGCCCGGATGGCCTGGTTGATGTGGTGGGAGAGCGTGGTATTCTCCGGGTCGGAGAGGTTCTCGATCTGGAACTGCTGCTCGGCCTTGGCGATGCCCCGGGCGGTGAGGGTGACGGTACGCGCCTTCTCGTCCACGATGTAGTCCGCGTCGATATCCGGGTCCTCTTCCTCCTTGGTATCCACGCTGGTGACCCGCTGTCCCTTCAGCCGGGCCACGAAGGAGTCCACGATGGTGTAGAGCTGGGTGGACTTGTCCCCCTGGCCGGAGATGATGAGGGGGGTGCGCGCCTCGTCGATGAGGATGGAGTCCACCTCGTCCACGATGGCAAAGGCGTGGCCCCGCTGGACCATCTCGCTGGCGTAGATGGCCATGTTGTCCCGCAGGTAGTCGAAGCCGAACTCGTTGTTGGTGCCATAGGTAATATCCGCGTCATAGGCGGCCTTGCGCTGTTTGGGGTCCACGTCGTGGATGACCAGGCCCACGGTGAGGCCCAAAAAGCGGTAGACCTTGCCCATCCACTCGCTGTCGCGCTTGGCCAGGTAGTCGTTGACGGTGACGATGTGCACGCCCTCGCCCGCCAGGGCGTTGAGGTAGGCGGGCAGGGTGGCCACGAGGGTCTTGCCTTCGCCGGTCTTCATCTCGGCGATGCGGCCCTGATGGAGGATGATGCCGCCGATGAGCTGCACCCGGTAAGGCTTCATGCCCAGCACCCGCCAGGCGGCCTCCCGGCAGGCGGCGAACGCCTCGGGCAGGATGTCGTCCAGGGTCTCGCCGTCTGCAAGACGCTGCTTGAATTCAGGCGTCTTGGCCTGGAGCTGCTGGTCCGTGAGCTGGGAATACACCCCGTCCAGGGCCTCGATCTTGTCCACCAGGGGCAGGATGGCCTTCACCTGCTTTTCCGAGCTGGTGCCGAAAAGCTTTTTCAAAAGTCCCATGGGTCGTTCACCTTTCTTATTTCAGGCCCGCGCGTGCGGGCGGTCATAGGAGTTCCAGGGTAATTCAGCTTACTAGTATACCATAGTTGTTTCGGATAAAAAAGGGGAAATTGTGAACAAATCCGCGTTTCTCTTCCTTCCGGACAAACCAGCCGGAGGCCCCCGACCTACGGCTGGGGCCTCCGGCTGAGACGGTCGAAAAAGCGGCTTTGCCGCTTTTTCGAGCAGGAATGCACGAAATGTTCACCTCGATTGCTCACGAAATTGTCGGCAAACATTTCGTGGGAAGGGGCCTTTCCAGGGCACCTCCCCCGGGGGACCCTCTCTTGCCCCTGCGGGGCAATTCAGACTGTCGAAAAACCCTCCTGAGGAAGGGCCTCGCAGAGTTGAGTCGTCCGCAGACGACGGAAGGAAATAAAGCTCCGTCATTTCCGGCGACAGGTGCGTCGGAAATGACACCTCTCATGACGGGCAGGGCGACTTTTCTGCAAGAATCGAGCCCTGTCCGTCATGCATCCCTCTGTCGAAAAAGGCCTCTGGCCTTTTTCGACAAGCTGTCTTACCCCTGCGGGGCAATCCCCTTGTGTCCCCGGAACGGACGGATTCTGATTTTGTTCCGTCGTCTTCAGACGGCGGAATCCTGCGAAGCGGAGGGGTCATTGGGCTGCGTCGACCAGCACGCAGGCGGTATAGGTGATGGTGCCCGGCCCGTAATAGTAAGGCAGGCCCGACCGTTCGCATACGCGGGACACCCAGAGGCCGTAGGCCTCCATGGAGGGGATGGCCCGGTCCGGAAAACGGCAGGGCGCGTCCGGGCAGGTACACGCCGCGCAGATGCCGCAGCCGCCGGTGCCCATGGGCAGGCAGTCGGGGTCCGCCCGGCGCACCCGTTCCACAAAGACCGCAAAGCGCTCCCGCTGGAGGCGCTCGGTCTCCTGCATGGTCTCCACGTCAAAATCGTCCTCCAGCGTCCCGGTGGACTGGAGCAGCACCCCCCGGCGATAGCGCCCGGCACGACGCGCCGCCTCCTCCAGCGTGCCGCAGGCGGGCGGGCAGGTCCAGCACCGGCCGTAATTGTGGCAGCGGTCGGCGGCGCACATCTCCCGCACCTGGGGCAAAAACTCCAGCGCCGCCCTATTCAGCTCTCCCGCGTGGGAGAAGCCCACCTCCTCCGCCAGGGACAACAGTTCCTGCTGCGTCATGCCCGATCCCCTCTCCGCTCCGTTTGGCCCACATTTTAGCACAGTTTTTCCCCGCCGGAAAGGCTTCGGGCCGATTTGCAGAAGGGAACACAAAAAATCGCAAAAGTTTACAATTGTGTTTTTCCCATTTACGCCGGGGAACGCAGATGGTAAAATGGGGTATCCCAATCCGCATCCGACAAAAGGAGCCTAGAATGAAACGAAACAAACTTTTCCCCGCCGCGCTGGCCCTGTCTCTGGCCTTTGCCCTGACCTGCTGTGCCAAACCCGCTCCAGCGCCCGTCGATACCGCCGCGCCGACGCCCGCCGCCACGGCCACGCCCGCTCCGGAGGCCACGCCCACGCCCACGCCCGTCCCGGCCGAACCCCCCGTGTGGGGGGAGCAGGCGTTCCGCCGCACCTTCACCGCCGGGGACGGCACCCAGGTCATGAGCGTGAGCTATACCCTGCCCATGGTGCAGAACACCGACGCCTGCCCCGCCGGCACGGCCATCAACGCCTGGTACCAGACGGAGGGCCATAACCGCCTGATGGAGGCGGAGGAGCAGTATGAGATGGTGGTGGCCGATTACGACGTATCCACCGACGCGGGCCTGCCCTTTACCGCCACGGTGCAGGAGATGACCTCGCGCGTGACCTATGAGGATGAAGCCGTCATCAGCGTGGCCCGGGAGTGGTATCTCAACAGCGGCGGTGCCTACCCCACGGTGTTCCGCCTCTCCGAGCAGTTTGACGCTCAGACCGGCAGCCAGCTGGGCTTTGCAGACTTCTTCTCCGACACCGACGCCGCCCTTGAGCGGATCGTTTCGGCGTTTCTGGCCCAGGGCGAGATCAGCCGGGCGATCTCCTCCGGCGCGCTGAGCGAGGAGCAGGTGCGCCTCTCCTTCCAGCCGGAACACTTTTACCTCACGGAGGAGGGCTACACCTTCTGGCTCCAGGGCGGCGACCTGCCCGCCCTGCACAGCCCCGTGGAGGCAGCGATCCCTTACGATCAGCTGGAGGATGTGAGCGCCCATGGATAAGCGTCCGCAGCAAGGGGACACGTTCCCGCTGACCATTGACGGCTACGCCAGCGACGGCAGCGGCGTGGGCCGTCTGGAGGGCATGGTGGTCTTCGTTCCCGGCGCCCTCCGAGGGGAAGTCTGCCAGGTGCAGCTCACCCACGTGGGCCGCAGCGCTCTCTGGGGGCGGGTGAAAACGATCCTCACGCCTTCTCCGGCCCGCATTCCCCCCGACTGTCCCTACGATGCCCAGTGCGGCGGCTGCCGCTTCCGGCATATGGACTATGCGGAAGAGCTTCAGGCCAAGCGGGCGCGGGTGGAAGACGCCCTGTGCCGCATCGGCGGCGCTTCGGTCCGGGTGGAGGCCGTCCTGGGCGCCGGGTGTCCCGCGCGCTACCGCAACAAGGCCCAGTTCCCGGCCGCGCCGGGGCCGAAGATCGGCTTTTACCGGGAGCACAGCCATCAGGTGGTGGACGTGGCGGACTGCCTGCTGCAAAGCCCCGCCGCCGCCCGGCTGCGCGCCGCCGTGAAGGACTGGATGCGGCGCTACCGCGTGAGCGCCTATGACGAACGCACCCGGAAAGGGCTGGTGCGCCATGTGTATGTGCGTACCAGCCGGTCGGGGGCGGCGCTTTGCTGTGTGCTGGTCAACGGGAAAACGCTTCCCCGCGAGCAGGAGCTGACGGCGGCCCTCCGCTGCGCCGAGCCCGGCCTTACCGGCGTGGTACTGGGGGTCAACGAAACCCACAGCAACGTCATCCTGGGGACGGACTACCGCACCTTGTGGGGGGAGGATTTTCTATACGACACCCTGTGCGGCTTTACCTTCAAGCTTTCGGTGCCCTCCTTTTACCAGGTCAATCCCGATCAGGCCGAGGTCCTTTACGACCGCGTCCTGGAGCTGGCGGGCCTGACCGGGGAACAGACTGTACTGGACCTGTACTGCGGCATCGGGACCATCAGCCTGGTCCTGGCCCGCAGGGCCAAGCTGGTCTATGGCGCCGAGGTGGTGCGCCCGGCCATTGAGGACGCGGTGGAAAACGCCCGGCGCAACGGGGTGGGAAACGCCCGCTTTCTGTGCGCCGATGCGGGAGAGGCCGCCCTGCGCCTGGAGGCGGAGGGCGTGCGTCCGGATGTGATCTGCGTGGACCCGCCCCGCAAAGGCCTTGCCCCCGCGGTAGTAGACACCATCGTGCGCATGGCGCCCAGGCGGGTGGTCTACGTCTCCTGCGACCCGGGCACCCTGGCCCGGGATATCGCCCGTTTTCGGGAACAGGGCTGGAGCGTGCGCCGCGCCCTGGCTGTGGACATGTTCCCCCGCACCGCTCATGTGGAGACGGCGGTCCTCTTGCTGCCGGACGCCGGCCCGCAGGGAGACGGGGGCGAACCGTACGCCGGGGAGCCCCCCTGCCCAGCCGTGCGTTGAGCGATGCGTCCAACAGAGGGGCCGGCGTGATCCGGGAAGCGATTCCGATCCGGCCCCGCCGCCGGACCGCCGCATTCCGGCGGAGCGGCACCTGAGCGGGGCGGCCACGGCCTGTCCCTGGCAGGCGAGCGCACGGACAACCGGCTGGGGCGTTGCTGCCCAGCGGCCTGCCGATTCCGGCCGGCCCCGGCCGCGGCCCGGCCGAAGCATCGGGAAGGAGGCGGCTGAATGGACCGCACCCCCTATCCGCGGCTTTAACGCCATGACCGCCGACTTCTTTTCGTTCTTCAGCGCCAGGTATCCCGGCCGGGTGCTCCGCGGCGATTGGAACCGGGACATCTGGTACAATGTGGAGACGGTATCCTGCTGGTACGGCGTGGGCGAATGCGCCCGGATCCGGGATCATTACCGGGGCTGGAACCCGGGCACCCATGTGGAAATCCCCCGGGATACCGACTCCAATGCCGTCAACGGCGCCGGTCTCACCGCCTCCCTCCGGGCCTGTCACTTTGGCAACGACGCCTACTGCAGGGTGGCCTCGCCGCGCACGGCGGAGGTGATGCTGCGGCGTCTGTCCAAATGACCGCGGTCCAAAGCGAATCCGGGATTCCCACCGGCCGGGCACAAAAAAGGGGCTGGAGCATCTTAACGCGATGCTCCAGCCCCTTTGTGATGGTCCCAAAAGCGGCGTTGTCCCTTTTCCGGGACGGCTGCGGCCGGCCGAGGGATCTTTGTACTACCGCTCGGGATGGCACATGCCGCTGCCGGGACAGTTCCCGCATCCGCCGGAGCAGGAGCAGCCTCCCCTATGATGCGTTTTGTTGTAGACGCCGCGGGCCACGATGGCAACGAACACGGCCAGCACGATCAGACCTATGACAAGTGTGGGGACATTCATCGCTTCCGCCTCCTTACCGGGCCGCCGCGGCCACGGCGCTCACGGTCAGGTGGTTTTCATCGTACTTGTTTCTGCGCACCAGCAGGTAGACCAGCCCGGCCAGCACCACGGCGGCGGCCACAGTGCCCGCTCCAAACCCCACCTGACCGGCGATGAGGCCCCCGATCTGATAGACGATCAGGGCGCTGGCATAGGCGAAGGCGCACATATAGCCGATGGCGGCAAAGGTCCATTTGGCGCTGTTCATCTCCCGCTTGATGGCGCCCATGGCGGCGAAGCAGGGGGCGCAGAGCAGGTTGAAGATCATGAAGGAGTAGGCGGAGATGGCGGTATAGTGCGCGGCGACGGCCGTCAGCAGGCCCGGATCGTCCTCGGCCACTTCTTCCCCGATCTGGAACAGGATTCCGAAGGTGGAGACCACGTTCTCCTTGGCGATGAGGCCGGTGACGGTGGCCACGGTGGACTGCCAATCGCCAAAGCCCAGGGGGCGGAACAGGATGCAGACCGCGCCGCCGATGGCAGCCAGCAGGGAGGAGTTGTTGTCCTCCACCATCCGGAACACGCCGTCCACAAAGCCGAAGCCCTGGAGGAACCAGAGGATGATGGAGGAGGCCACGATGACCGTTCCGGCCCGCTTGATAAAGGACCAGCCGCGCTCCCAGGTCGCCCGCAGGACGTTGCCCGCGGCGGGGACATGGTAGGCGGGCAGCTCCATGACGAAGGGCGCGGGATCGCCGGCGAAGGCGCGGGTCTTCTTGAGCATGACGCCGGAGATCACGATGGCGGCCACGCCGATGAAGTAGGCGGAGACGGCCACCAGGCCGCTGCCGCCGAACAGGGCGCCGGCAAACAGCCCGATGATGGGCATCTTGGCGCCGCAGGGGACAAAGCAGGTGGTCATGATGGTCATGCGGCGGTCCCGCTCGTTCTCGATGGTGCGGGAGGCCATGACGCCGGGCACGCCGCACCCGGAACCGATGAGCATGGGAATGAAGGACTTGCCGGACAGGCCGAACTTGCGGAAGATCCGGTCCATAATGAACGCCACGCGGGCCATATAGCCCACGTCCTCCAGAACGGCCAGCATCAGGAACAGCACCAGCATCTGGGGCACGAAGCCCAGTACCGCGCCCACGCCGGCGACGATGCCGTCGGACACAAGGCCGGTGAGCCACTCGGCGCAGCCCCAGCCCTCCAGCAGGGCCCGGGAGCCCGCCTGAAGCCATTCGGCGCCCAGCACGTCGTTGGTCCAGTCGGTGAGGAAGGAGCCGAAGGGCCCCATCGCCACCCAGTAGACCAGGAACATGATCCCCGCGAAAATGGGCAGCGCCAGCACACGGTTGGTGACCACGCGGTCGATCTGGTCGGATGGGGACAGGGCGTGCCTGGCGGCCTTTTTTTTCACCGAGCGCTCCACCACGCCGCTGATGTACGCATAGCGCTGGTTGGTGATGATGCTCTCGGCGTCGTCGTCCAGCTCGGACTCGCAGTCCTTGATGTGCTCCTCCAGATGAGCGGCCAGCGCGGCGTCCAGCTTCAGTTCCTCCAGGACCCTGCCGTCCCGCTCGAAGAGCTTGATGGCATACCAGCGCAGGTAACGCTCCTCCACCCTGCCCTGGATAGATTCCTCAATGTGGGCGACGGCGTGCTCCACGCTGCCGGTGAACACATGGGGCAGCTCGCCGGCCTTCCGGCTCCGGGCCAGGGAGACGGCCCTTTCAGCCGCAGCCATGCCTCCCTCGCCCTTCAGTGCGCTCATCTCCACGACCTCGCAGCCCAGCGCCTCGCCCAGCTTCTTCCGGTCGATCTCGTCCCCGTTCTTGCGGACCAGGTCGATCATGTTGACCGCCACCACCACGGGGATGCCCAGCTCGATGAGCTGGGTGGTCAGGTACAGGTTGCGCTCCACGTTGGTACCGTCCACGATGTTCAGGATGGCGTCGGGCTTCTCGCCCACCAGGTAGCTGCGGGCCACGACCTCCTCCAAGGTATAGGGGGAGAGGGAATAGATGCCGGGCAGGTCCTGGATGACCACGTCCTTATGGCCCTTGAGCCGCCCCTCCTTCTTCTCCACCGTGACGCCGGGCCAGTTGCCCACGTACTGGTTCGAGCCGGTCAGGGCATTGAACAGGGTGGTCTTACCGCAGTTCGGGTTGCCCGCCAGCGCAATTTTGATGTCCATTTGTGTTCTCCCTTCCAAACATTCGATCCAGCCAAGCGTTCCTGCCAAACGCGGTGAGTTTACGCGATCTCGATCATTTCCGCGTCGGCCTTGCGCACGGAGAGCTCATACCCCCGCACGTTCAGTTCGATGGGATCGCCCAGCGGGGCCACCTTGCGGATATGCACCTGCGTCCCCCTGGTGATCCCCATGTCCATGATACGGCGCTTCACCGCGCCCGCTCCGTGGAGCCGGACCACGGTGACGGTCTGCCCCACCTTTGCCTCTCGCAGCGTCTTCACTGTCGATTCCTCCTCAAATCATGATACGGTTTGCCATCGATCGGTCCAGGGCGATCCGGCTGTCCTTCACCTGAAGGATCAGGTTCCCGGCGATCTCGCTGACCACGGTCACCGTGCTGTCCACCACGAAGCCCAGCTCCGCCAGATGCTGACGCAGTTCGTCCTTGCCGGTGATTTTACGGATCGTCACCGTCTCACCGGGCTTTGCCAATGTCAAGGGCATCATAATCCCTCCTCCTCACGCCGGATAGTTAGATGCATCTAACACCCGGTCGGAAAACAGGGGTTAGCATTATCTAACCCCTAAATCGCTATAAGTTTACCTCGACTAACTCAATTTGTCAATGGCTTTTCCACCGATTTCTTGTCAAAGGGCGCGTTTTATGCTAATGTATAGAAAAGCCCGAGCATCTGGAGGCCGCTTTATGAAAATTTATGAATCCGCAGAGGATTATCTGGAAGCAATTTTGAGTTTGCAGGAGCGCCATGGGATGGTCCGCTCCATCGATATCGCAAACGAGCTCCACTTCTCCAAGCCCAGTGTCAGCGTGGCTATGAAAAAGCTGCGGGAGAGCGGCTATGTGGAGATGGACCGGGACGGGCGGATCACCCTGCTCCCGCCCGGCGAGGCGGTGGCCGAGCGCATCTATGAACGCCACCGCCTGCTTACGGACTTTTTTGTCCGCCTGGGGGTAGACCCGGAGGTGGCCGCCGCCGACGCCTGCAAAGTGGAGCATGATCTGAGCGAAGAGACCTTTTGCAAAATCAAGGAACATGTCTATCGCCAGCCCGGGGCGGATGCGCCCGCCCCAGGCTCCCGCCCCGAACGTTAGAACCGCTTTTTCAAGAACGGCGGAAGGCCCCCGGATGCATCGTCCGGGGGCCTTCCGCCGTTTTCGCTTGCTTGTGTGCCGCTCCGCCAGCCGGGTCAGGCGCCCGCAGCGGCCGCCAATCAAAAGATTCCCGGGCTTTAAGCCCGGGAATCTTTCAGCAGAATTTACTTGTACAGCTCCACCAGCCGGGTCAGGTGCTCGTAACGCGCCTTGGCGGCCTCTTCGTTTTCGGCAAAGAGCTTCTCCGCACGCTCGGGGAAGGAGCGGGTCAGAGCGGAGTAGCGGGCCTCGTTCATCAGGAACTCCTGATAGCCGCCGGCAGGGGCCTTGGAGTCCAGGGTGAAGGGGTTCTTGCCCTCGGCCTTGGACGCGGGGTTGAACCGGAACAGGTTCCAGTAGCCGCACTCCACGGCCTTCTTCATCTCAATCTGGCAATTGGCCATGCCGCCCTTGATGGAGTGCATCTCGCAGGGAGCGTAGCCGATGATCAGGGAGGGGCCGTGATAGGCCTCGGCCTCGGTGATGGCCTTCAGGGTCTGGTTGGGATTGGCGCCCATGGCCACCTGGGCCACGTAGACGTACCCGTACTGCATGGCGATCTCCGCCAGGCTCTTCTTGGGCTGCACCTTGCCGGCCGCGGCAAACTGCGCCACCTGGCCGATGTTGGAGGACTTGGAGGCCTGTCCGCCGGTGTTGGAGTACACCTCGGTATCAAAGACGAAGATATTCACATCCTCGCCCGAGGCGATCACATGGTCCAGGCCGCCGTAGCCGATGTCGTAGGCCCAGCCGTCGCCGCCGAAGATCCACACGGACTTCTTGTTCAGGTACTCCTTCTCCTGGAGAATCTCGGCGGCCAGCTTGCAGGCGTCACACTGGCAGAGCGTCTCACCCTTGGCCTGCAGCTCCTTGCCGAAGGCCTGGATCTCTGCCTTGCCGCTGGCCAACAGCTCATCCACGGTGCACAGGCCGTCCTCCAGGGCGGCGATGTAGGCCTTGGTGGCCTCGGCGTTGGCCGCGCCGTCCTCCAGGGTGTCCAGCCACTTCTGGCCGGCCTCCTTGATAGCGGGAGTGGCCCACTCCACGGCCAGCAGGGCGCGGGTCTTGTCGGCCAACCGGTCGCGGATGGCCTTCTGGCCCAGATACAGGCCCAGGCCGTGCTCAGCGTTGTCCTCAAACAGGGAGTTGGCCCAGGCGGGACCCTTGCCGTTCTGGTCCACCGTATAGGGAGAGGTCGCGGCCGGGCCGCCCCAGATGGAGGAGCAGCCGGTGGCGTTGGAGATATACATCCGCTCGCCGCAGACCTGGGTGACCAGGCGGGCATAGGCAGTCTCGGCGCAGCCGGCGCAGGAACCGGAGAACTCCAGCAGGGGCTGCTTGAACTGGCTGCCCTTGACGGTGGCGATGTCCTCCACGTCGGCCTTGGGGGCCACCTTGGCCACCATGTAGTCGAACACGGCCTGCTGATCGGCCTGGGACTCCTGGGGAACCATCTCCAGCGCCTTGACCGGGCAGGCGCTCACGCACACGGAGCAGCCCATGCAGTCCAGGGGGGAGACGGCGATGGCGAACTGATACACGCCCTTGCCCTTGCCGGCCTTGATGTCCACGATCTTGGCCTGTGCGGGGGCGTTGGCGGCCTCCTCCGCGGTGAGGGCGTAGGGCCGGATGGTGGCGTGGGGGCAGACGTAGGAGCACTGGTTGCACTGGATGCACTTGGCCGCGTCCCACGCGGGCACGGACACGGCCACGCCGCGCTTCTCGTAGGCGGAAGCGCCCTGGCAGAAGGTGCCGTCCTCATGGCCGTCTGCGAAGGCGGAGACGGGCAGGCTGTCGCCGTCCATCTTGCCGATGGGCTCCAGCAGCTCGCGCACCATCTTGACGGTGGCGGGATCGCCCTCCAGGTGCTCGGCCGCGGTCTGGTCCTCGGCGTCCTTCCAGGAGGCGGGCACGTTGAACTTCTTGAAGGCGGAGGCGCCCAGGTCAATGGCCTTGTGGTTGCGGTCCACCACGTCCTGGCCCTTCTTCAGGTAGGAATGGGTGGCCGCGTCCTTCATGTAGCCGATGGCCTCGGCCTCCGGCATCACCTTGGCCAGGGCAAAGAAGGCGGACTGCAGGATGGTATTGGTGCGCTTGCCCATACCGATCTCGATGGCCAGGTCGATGGCGTTGATGGTATAGACCTGGATGTTGTGCTCGGCAATGTAGCGCTTGGCCACGGCGGGCATGTGGTGGTCCAGCTCCTCATCGCTCCACTGGCAGTTGATGAGGAACACGCCGCCGTCCTTCACGTCCCGGACCATGGGGAAGCCCTTGACGATATAGGCGGGCACATGGCAGGCCACGAAGTCGGCCTTGTTGATGTAGTAGGGGGCGCGGATGGGCTGGTCGCCGAAGCGCAGGTGGCTGATGGTCACGCCGCCGGTCTTCTTGGAGTCGTACTGGAAGTAGGCCTGCACGTACTTGTCGGTGTGGTCGCCGATGATCTTGATGGAGTTCTTGTTGGCGCCCACGGTGCCGTCGCCGCCCAGACCCCAGAACTTGCACTCGATGGTGCCGGGGGCCGCGGTGTTGGGGGAGGGCTTCTCCTCCAGGGAGGTGTGGGTCACGTCGTCCACGATGCCCACGGTGAACTGCCGCTTGGGGGCGGACTTGGTCAGCTCCTCATAAACGGCGAACACGTTGCTGGGGGGCGTGTCCTTGCTGCCCAGGCCGTAACGGCCGCCGATGATGGTGGCCTGACGGCCCGCGTTGGCGAAGGCGGTGACCACGTCCAGGTACAGGGGGTCGCCCTGGGCACCGGGCTCCTTGGTGCGGTCCAGCACGGCGATCTTGGTGGCGGTGGCGGGGATGGCGGCGAGCAGCTTGTCCGCCCGGAAGGGACGGTACAGGCGCACCTTCACCAGGCCCACCTTCTCGCCGTGGGCGTTCAGGTAGTCGATGACCTCCTCCGCCACGTCGCAGATGGAGCCCATGGCGATGATGACCCGGTCGGCGTCGGGCGCGCCGTAATAGTTGAACAGCTGGTAGTCGGTGCCCAGCTTGGCGTTGACCTTGCCCATGTACTCCTCGACGATGTCGGGCACCGCCTCGTAGTACTTGTTGGCGGCCTCACGGTGCTGGAAGAAGATATCGCCGTTCTCGTGGGAGCCACGCATCACGGGATGCTCGGGGTTCAGCGCCCGCTTGCGGAAGGCGTTGACGGCGTCCATGTCCACCATGTCCGCCAGGTCCTCGTTGTCCCAGATGGCGATCTTCTGGATCTCGTGAGAGGTGCGGAAGCCGTCAAAGAAGTTCAGGAAGGGGACGCGGCCCTTGATGGCGGCCAGATGGGCCACCGCGCCCAGGTCCATGACCTCCTGCACGTTGCCCTCGGCCAGCATGGCAAAGCCGGTCTGGCGGCAGGCCATCACGTCGGAGTGGTCGCCGAAGATGTTCAGCGCGTGGGTGGCCACCGTACGGGCGGACACGTGGAACACGGCGGGCATCAGCTCGCCGGAGAGCTTGTACATGTTGGGAATCATCAGCAGCAGGCCCTGAGAGGCGGTGTAGGTGGTGGTCAGGGCGCCGGCGTTCAGAGAGCCGTGCACGGTGCCGGCCGCGCCGGCCTCGGACTGCATCTCCACTACTTTCACGGTGGTCCCAAAAATGTTCTTGCGGCCCTGTGCGGCCCACTGGTCCACATAGTCGGCCATGGGGCTGGAGGGCGTGATGGGATAGATGCCCGCAACCTCGGTAAAGGCGTAGGACACGTGGGCGGCAGCCGTGTTGCCATCCATGGTTTTCAGCTTTCTCGCCATTGATAGTCTTCCTCCTTATTTGTTGGTCCAGGGCAATGGGGATCCGTCCCCGCCCGTCCGCCGTTGGACCGGGCCGGATTCCCATTACCCTGGCTGTTTCCTTCGTCCCCCGGGGCCCATTCCCCTGGAGGCCCATACATTTTAACACCCCTGTCCCTATTTGTAAATCAAATCTTATTCCCAGGGCAAAATTTTTCATAAATCCGTACAAATCTTGCAAAATTGTTCTTAAACAAGAACAAAATATAAACGCGCCCGTCTAAATTGCGCCTTTACAAACTAAACTCATTATGCTAAAATGATCGGTCTAAAAATTTCGCCTCCCCTTTGCGGAAAAGTATGGTATAATAGCCGCACAGCGGCCATGATACCGGCAGGCGGCGGCCTGGCCGCGGCGCTTTCTCGACATTGCGGAAGAAGGACGGTGCGCCTTATGCTCCATCATGTGCGTTCTCTGGGCCTGAGCGGCGTTTCCGGATACGAGGTCACCGCCGAGTGCGACCTGTCCGGCGGCCTGCCCGCCTTTGATATCGTGGGCCTGCCCGACGCGGCGGTGAAGGAGGCCCGGGAGCGGGTCCGCGCCGCCATCAAAAACTGCGGCTTCTCCTTTCCCGTCTCCCGCATCACCGTGAATCTGGCCCCCGCCGACCGGCGGAAGGCGGGCACGGTGTACGACCTGCCCATCCTGGTGGGCATCCTGGCCGCCGGGGAGCAGATCCGGCCGCCCGCGCCCGACGCGGCCTTTGTGGGAGAGCTGTCCCTGTCCGGCTCTCTGCGGCCGGTGACCGGTATGCTGCCCATGGCGCTGGCCGCCGGGCGCGCCGGCGTGCGCGCCCTCTATGTCCCGGCCGCCTCCGCCGCCGAGGCCACCCTGGCGGGCGGGGCGGCGGTCTATCCGGTGGAGAACGTGGGTCAGCTGGTGGCCCATCTGAAGGGCGAGGTTCTCCTCTCTCCGGCGCAGCCCTGGGTCCCCCCCGCCCCGCTTGCCGGCTGCCCCGACTTTGCCGACGTGAAGGGGCAGGAAACGGTCAAGCGGGCGCTGGAGGTCGCCGCGGCGGGCGGGCATAATATCGCCATGGTGGGGCCGCCGGGCGCGGGCAAATCCATGCTGGCCAAGCGGCTTCCCTCCATCCTGCCCGACATGACCCGCCGGGAGGCGCTGGAGGCCACCCAGGTCCACTCGGTGCTGGGGCTGACCAGCGCCGAGGCGCCGCTGCTCCTGCGCCGGCCCTTCCGCAGTCCCCATCATACCATCTCCGTCATGGGTCTGGCGGGGGGCGGCTCTCCGCCCCGGCCCGGGGAGATCTCCCTGGCCCACAACGGGGTGCTTTTTCTGGACGAGCTGCCCGAATTCGGCAAGGAGACCCTGGAGGTGCTGCGCCAGCCCCTGGAGGAGGGGCAGGTGCAGATCACGCGGGTATCCGGCACGGAGGTCTTTCCCGCCCGGTTCATGCTGGTGTGCGCCATGAATCCCTGTAAATGCGGCTGGTACGGGTATGACCGGCGCTGCCGCTGCTCGGAGAGGGACGTGGAAAAGTATCTGGGCCGGCTCTCCGGCCCCCTGCTGGACCGGATCGACCTGTATGCGGAGGTGCCGCCTCTGGCCTTCGAAGAGCTCTCCGCCCGCGCCGCCCCCGCCGAATCCTCGGCGGACATCAAGCGCCGGGTGGATGCCGCCCGGGCCGTACAGACCGCCCGCTTCGGCCCCTCCGGCCCCGACTGCAATGCCCACATGGGCCCTGCGGAGCTGGCGGAGCACTGCGCCCTGGACGCGGCGGGCGCCGCCCTGATGAAAGGGGCCTTCGACCGCATGGGGCTTACCGCCCGCAGCTATGACCGCATCCTCCGGGTGGCGCGCACCATTGCAGACCTGGACGGGGCGGAGCGCATCGGCGTGGAGCATCTGGCGGAGGCCGTCCAGTACCGGGAGAGCGCCTGTTTCCGGCGCTGAATCCTGCGGATACAACAACCGGCGGGCCGGACCTGCGCCGGAGCGCCCGCCCCAAATAAGGAGGAAGACGATTGGACGAGATCATACTGCTCAAGCTGGGGGAGCTGGTGCTCAAGGGCCTGAACCGCCGCAGCTTTGAAGACAAGCTGATCGGCAATGCCCGCCGCCGCCTGAAGGACCTGGGCCAATTCCGGGTGTACACCAAACAGTCCACCATGTATGTGGAGCCTTTGGAGGAGACCTGCGACATGGACGGGGCCTGGCTGGCCATGTCGCGCCTGTTCGGCGTGGTGGGCCTCTCCCGGGCCCGGGCCTGCGCCAAAGACAAGGACGCGCTGCTGGCGTGCGCCAAGACTTATCTGGACGGCCGCCTGCGCGCGGCAAAGACCTTCAAGGTGGAGTCCAAGCGGGCTGACAAGTCCTTCCCCATGACCTCGGTGGAGCTGTCCCGGTATGTGGGCGGCGAGCTGGACGAGGCCTACCCCAACCTCCAGGTGGACGTGCACCATCCGGAGCTGACGGTCTATCTTGAGGTGCGGGATTATGCCGCCTACGTCCATGCCGACCCGGAGCCCGGCGCAGGCGGCCTGCCCGTGGGCATCGGCGGCCGGGCGGTCAGTCTGCTTTCCGGCGGCATCGACTCCCCGGTGGCCTCCTGGATGATCGCCAAGCGGGGCATCGCCCTGGAGCTGGTCCACTTTTTTTCCTACCCCTACACGTCGGAGCAGGCCAAGCAGAAGGTGCTGGACCTGGCGAAACTGCTCACCCCCTGGTGCGGGCACATGGTGGTCCACGTGGTCCCCTTCACCGCCATCCAGGAAGAGCTGCGGCGCAAGTGCCCGGAGGAGCTGTTCACCGTGCTCATGCGCCGGTTCATGATGCGCATCGCCGAGCAGGTGGCCCAGCGCACCGGCGCAGGGGCCCTCGTCACCGGCGAGTGCCTGGGCCAGGTGGCCAGCCAGACCATGGAGGCCATGCGCGCCACCACCGCCGTGTGTTCCCTGCCCATTCTCCGCCCCGTGGTGGGGATGGATAAGGAGGAGATCGTCCGCATCGCCCGGAAGATCGGCACCTTTGAGACCTCCATTTTGCCCTATGAGGACTGCTGCACCGTCTTTACCCCCCGCCATCCCCGCCTGCGCCCCGTGCTGGGCGAGCTGGAGTGCGCCGAGGCCGCCCTGGACGTGGACGGGCTGGTCGCCGCTGCGGTGGACGGAATCGAGCGCCTGCGCGTGTAGCGGCGCCCTCCCCCTCCCGCCGCACCGCGGCTCACGGCGCGGCATCCCCGGGCGGAGCGGCTTTGCCCGGGAAGCGACCGCGTTGGCGCCGCGCCTTTGGGGCGGCGCTTCAGCAGGCTGTCTGCTTGTCCCACCGAACCCATCGCCAACTCCCCGTGCGATCTTTGCGCGCGCGGGGACCCCGTACCTTTCCCATCCTCAGGCGGAGTGAATCCGCCCTGCGGAAATGCCGCGCTGACGCTGCGCATTTACGGCGGCTCCGGCCGCCGCGCCCGGCGTCGGCGCTCTGGAGGTCTTATTTTGTCCCACACCGCTGAACTGATCGCCGTCGGTACCGAGCTTCTGCTCGGCAACATCGCCAACACCGACGCGCAGATGCTCTCCCAGGGGCTGTCCGCCCTGGGGATCAACGTCTATTACCACACCGTAGTGGGCGACAATCCGCAGCGCCTGCGGGCCGCTGTGGAGATCGCCCGCCGCCGGGCCGACATCCTCATCACCACCGGCGGGCTCGGCCCCACGTGCGACGACTTGACCAAAAACGTGCTGGCCGAATGCTTCGGCAGGCCCCTGGTCCGCCATGAGGCGTCCGCCCGGCGCATCGAGGCCTACTTCAGGAGCATCGGACGCCCCATGACGGAGAACAACTACCAGCAGGCGATGCTGCCCGAAGGCTGCACCGTGCTGGACAACGACTGGGGCACCGCCCCGGGCGTAGCCTTTGAGGCGGATGGCGTGCACGTCGTCATGCTTCCCGGCCCGCCCCGGGAATGCCGGGCCATGTTCCAATACCGCGTGGCGCCCTATCTGCGGGCCTGTTCCGACGGGGCCATCTGCTCCCGTACCCTGCGTATCTTCGGCATGGGGGAATCCCTGGTGGAATCCATGCTGCGCAGCCAGATGAACGCCATGCAGAACCCCACCCTGGCCCCCTACGCCAAGGAGGGCGAGGTGGAGCTGCGCATTACCGCCAAGGCCGGGCACGAGCAGGAGGCCCGCGCCCTGATCACGCCGGTGGAGGCCCGGCTGCGCGCCCAGCTGGGCAGCGCGGTCTACGGCGCGGATGTGACCAGTCTGGAAGAGGTGGTGCTGCCCCTGCTGAAGGAGCGCGGCCTCACCCTGGGCTGCGCGGAAAGCTGCACCGGCGGACTCATCGCAAAGCGCATCACCGACCTGCCCGGCGCATCTGCGGTCTTCCGGGGCAGCGTGGTCAGTTACGCCACTCCGGTCAAGCACACGGTGCTCGGCGTGCCCCAGGCCCTTCTGGAGGAATACGGCGCGGTGAGCGAGCCGGTGGCCCGCGCCATGGCCGAGGGGGCCCGCCGGACGCTGGGCTGCGATCTGGCGGTGGCCGTCACCGGCGTGGCCGGTCCCGATCCGGATGAGCGGGGCAACCCGGTTGGGCTGGTCTATCTGGCCCTGGCCGCACCGGACGGCACCACGGTCAAGCGGACCCGGTCCGGCGGCGTGCGGGAGCGCATCCGGACACTGGCCGCCAGCGGGGCGCTGGACCTGGTCCGCCGCTGGCTGTCCGGCGCACCGCTGGAGGAAACCGGAACGGAGCCTTCGGAATGACGCTGCTGGAGCGTCTTGGCGGGCCGGACACGATACGCGCGGGGATCGCCGCAGAATTTCGCGCCCTGAACCGCACCCCCCACCCCTCCCGGCATGAACGCTCCGCGGTGCGGGCCCTGACCGCCCGGCTGGCGGAACTGGGGCTGGCCCCGGTCCGGGACGGGCACGGCAACGTGATGGCCGACGTGCCGGCCGCGCCCGGCCGCACGGCGGCCCCCCGGCTGATCCTGCAGGGGCATCTGGACATGGTATGCGCCGTGGCCCCGGGCAGCGGCTTCGACCCGTTGGCCGAGCCGGTGACGGTGGTGGAGGCGGACGGTTTCCTCCGCTCCGACGGCCGCTCCTCCCTGGGCGCGGACAACAATCTGGGCAACGCCGCCGTGCTGTGGCTGCTGGGCCGCGGCCTGTCCCACGGCCCTCTGCGCCTGCTGTTTACAGCAGCGGAGGAGGTCGGCCTGGAGGGGGCCAAGCAGGTGGACCCCTCCTGGCTGGCGGGGGCGGACTTTCTGCTCAATACCGACGGATTTCACCTGGGCCGGGCCATCGTGGGTTCGGCCGGCGGCCGGCGGGAGACCTACCGGCTCCCCCTGGCGGCCTGCCCCGCCCCGGCGGGGGACGCCTGGCGCATCGCCCTTTCCGGCGGGGCGGGCGGGCACTCGGGTGACGACATCCACCGGGGCCGGGCCAATGCGCTGCGGCTGCTGGCGGGTTTTCTGCTGGCGCGGCCGGACTGGGCCGTGGCGGACTTCCGGGGCGGCACGGCCCATAACGCCATCCCCGCCGCCGCGGAGGCGCTGGTCGTCCTTCCGGAGGGCGGCGAGCCCGATCTGGAGGACCTTGCCCGGGAAGCGGCCGCCTATGGGGCCCGGGACCCCCGCCTGACCCTCTTCCACGCCCCCGCGCCCCGGCCGGAGCAGGTCTGGTCCCCGCTCTGCCGCCAGGCCGCTTTGGCCTTGACGGCGGGGCTGTTTCACGGCGTGTACGCGATGGACCCGGCCTTTCCTGACGTGGTGGGCGCTTCCGCCAATGTGGGCCGGCTGTCCACGGAGGACGGCCAGATACAGGTCTGCGCGTTCCTGCGCTCGGCCCGGCCGTCGTGGGAGGCGGAGCTGGCCCGCGCCCATGATGCTCTGGCCGGGACGCTCGGCTTCTCCGCCGAGGCGTCCGGCTACCCCGGCTGGACGGGGGACCCGGCCAACCCGCTGGCCGCAGTGCTCGCCCGGGTGTACCGGGAGCAGACCGGACGGACGCTGGAGGTCTCCACGGTCCATGTGGGTCTGGAGCCCTCAGTGCTGGGCCCCAAAGCCCCCGGCCTGGTCATGGCCAGCACCGGCCCCGATATTCTGGACGCCCACTCAGTCTCCGAGCGGGCCCCTCTGGACACGCTGCCCGATTACGCCCTGCTGCTGGCGGGTACGCTGGAGGCCCTGTAGCGCACCGGCGTACCGCGCTCTCCCGCAGGGGTGCCTTACAGAGTTCCGCCGTCCGCAGACGGGGGAAGGAAATGCCCCTCCTCAGGACGGACAGGGCGACTTTTCCGCAGGAATCGAGTCCTGGCCGTCCTGTAGCCCCCCTGCCGGAAAAGGCCAGGCCTTTTTCGACAGGGACAAGGACCGGGCCCGGCAAATGCCGGGCCCGGTCCTTGTCCTTGTTTTAATATCGCTTATCCAGAATCGCGACGATCTGGGCCACGCAGCTTTCGTCACAGGAGCTCAGAATGCGCGCGCCCCAGTCCCGCACCTCCTGCGCGCAGTTGGACGGGGCGAAGGGAATGGCCGAGACGGCCAGCATGGGGATGTCGTTCTGATTGTCCCCCACGCAGTAAATGTTCCGCTCCTCAATGCCCAGCAGCCGGGCCAGGCAGCGCACCATGCCGCCCTTGGTACTGCCCTTGGCGGTCAGCTCCAGCAGCACGGCGTTGGAGAAGATGGCCTCATAGTGCTCTGCCCAACGTTCCAGGATGTAGCGCTGAACGGACCGCAGCAGGGGATTGCGCTGCTGGAGGATGGCCTTGGTCCAGGGCAGGGGCATCTCCAGGATGGGCCGTTCGGTATAGGCGGCCTGGGCCCGGCGCAGATGATGAAAGGTGACCTCGTTGGGCTGATAGGCATAGATCTCGTCCTGGTGATAGGCCTCAAAGCCGATCTCCGGGAAGCGGCGGGCCACCTCCTGCAGGTCCCGGGCCGCCCGCCGGGGCAGGAAGGTCTCACGGACCACCCGGTCGGCTTGGAAGTCGTACAGGCAGGCGCCGTTGGAGAGGACGACCGGCGCGTTGATGGGTACGCTGGCGGCGTGGGGCGCAAAGGTGGGGTGGGCCCGCCCGGTGGCTACGGTAAAGATCCCGCCCGCGCCGGTAAAATAGTCGAGCGCGCGCCGGTTCTCCTCGGACACCCGCAGGTCGGAGCCGTACAGCGTGTCGTCAAAATCGCTGACCAGAAGCACACCGTTGAACTTGCCCAAATGCGTCACACCTTATTTCTTCAGATCGGCCCCCGTAAAGTACTTTTTCAGCGGTGCATAGAGGATACCGAAAATCACCAGGCACAAAACGATGTCAATGCCCACATAGCTGCCGTTGTAGACCAGCGAGTAGAGGGAGGGGTTATCAAACACCGTGCCGAAGATCTCCGTCGGGGCCACAATCTTATAAATGGTAATACCGCTGATGTAGTGGATGATGAACCGGGCCGCGCCGCCCAGGATGCTGCCCCAGAAAATGCCGCCCGGCTTGCCCTTGCCCAGGCCGGCCACGCCGATGACGCCGAAGGCCAGCACATAGTCCAGCAGGATGGACTGCCAGCCCCAGCTCACCGCGCCCTGGATAAACACCTGGAGAATCCCAAAGGCAAAGCAGGCGATCAAGCCGCCGCCCATGCCCCAGCGTACGCAGAACAGCAGCAGGGGCAGCATCTCCAGCGAGACGGAGCCGCCCTGAGGCAGCTCGAACACCTTCAGCAGCCCCAGCACGAGGGACAGGGCGATCATGATCGCCCCTTCGCAGAGCATCCGCACGCCCAGGTGCGATTTCTGATTGCTTGTGGTTGTCATAGAACAGATTCCTCCCAAAAAGATGTACCGCAGCGCAAACCGGGTGTAGCGCAATGCGGTACGGGAGAAACGACAATGTGTGCCGAATACTCTTCCTACGCCGGCATTACCCGGATCAGGTTCAAGGGACCGTGCGCCGCGATAGGCGTCCATCTCAGCCGGACATGCGTCCAGCGCCCCTGCTATTCGATTTGTCCTGCGGTTACTGCAAATTCTATACCAACTGCCGCAGTTTTGTCAATACCTGCGCAAAATAAGGGGGGAGCGGGCACTCCAGGGTCATGCGCCGTCCCGTCCGTGGGTGGGTGAAGGAGAGCCTGCGGGCGTGCAGGCACTGGCCCGCCAGGCCGGGGTAGGGCTTTTTGGCCCCGTATACCGTGTCCCCCAGCAGGGGATGCCCCAGCTTCGCCATGTGGACCCGGATCTGATGGGTGCGGCCGGTCTCCAGTCGGCACTGGATATGGGTATAGCCCCCCAACCGCTCCAACACCGTCCAGTGGGTCACCGCCTCCCGGCCGTGGAGCACATCCACCGCCATCCGTTTCCGGTCGGTGGGGTGCCGGGCGATGGGTGCGCGGACCGTACCGGCATCCTGCTTCAGATTGCCCACACACACGGCCTCGTATTCCCGGTAAAGGGAGTGATCCTGCAGCTGTTCGGCCAGCGCCAGGTGGGCAAAATCGTTTTTGGCCGCGATGATCAGACCGGAAGTGTCCCGGTCGATCCGGTGCACGATCCCGGGGCGCAGCGCCCCGTTGATGCCCGAGAGGGACGCTCCGCAGTGATACAGCAGCGCGTTGACCAGGGTCCCGTCCGGATGGCCCGGCGCAGGGTGGACCACCAGCCCCACGGGCTTGTTGACCACGATCACGTCGCCGTCCTCGTAGATCACATCCAGCGGGATCTTTTGGGGGAGCACGTCAATCGGGGCAGGGTCGGGCAGGACGACGGTAAACACGTCGCCGGGGGCGGTCTTGTCATTCTTCTTTACCCGCCCGCCGCCGCGGGTGACCGCGCCCTCCTCCAGCAGCCGCTGGGCGGCGGAGCGGGTCAGCTCCGGCAGGGTGCGGGCGAGGAACTGGTCCACCCGCTCCCCGGCCCGGTCAGCCGTCAGATGGAGCGGCGTCATCCTGCTTCTCCCGTTTCTCGTACTTATCGTAGAAAAAGATCACGTACACGCACAGGGCGATGCCCCCCAGCACCACACAGATATCCGCCACATTGAAGACGGGGAAATCCAGGAACAGCGTGCGGAACATATCGGTCACGAAGCGCAGGAAGGCCCGGTCGATCAGGTTGCCCACCGCACCGGCCAGCACCACCGCCAGGGCGCAGCGGGCAAAGGGATGCCGCAGCACGCCCTTTACCAGCGCCGCCGCCAGCGCCACGGAGACCGCCAGGGAGATGATGGTCAGAAGCCAGGTATGCCCGGTAAACAGGGAAAAGGCCGCCCCGGTGTTCTGCACATAGGTCAGGTCCAGCACACCGGGCAGAACGGGAAGGGAGCCCCCCAGCGGAATGTGGGCGCGTACCAAAAATTTCACCGCCTGGTCGAGGGCGACCAGAAGGGCCGCAAGGATCAAATACAGCATAAGCGCTCTCCTTTGCACGCCCATCGGGCGTTTGGTTCCCGGATAGTGTACCACAGGCGCCAAAACATTGCAATGCCCCGCCCCTGTTCCGGCGCGCCTTCGTGCGATCCGCTCTTGCGGCCCGGCGGCGGGCGCATTATAATGGGATTTGAGCACATTACAAAAAGGAGTGTCGTTTTGGAACGCGCAAAGGTCAGCATCATCGTGCCGGTATACAACGTGGCGGCGTATCTTCCCGCCTGTCTGGAGAGCATCCGCGTCCAGACCTGGCGGGAGATCGAGGTCATACTGGTGGACGACGGCAGCACGGACGAAAGCCTCTCCCTGTGCCGCGCGGCGGCGGAGCGGGACGCGCGCTTTCGGGTCATCCATCAGCAAAACGCAGGGGTCTCCGCCGCCCGCAACGCGGGACTGGCGGCGGCTACGGGGCAGTACCTCCAGTTTGTGGACGGGGACGACCGGCTCCTGTCCAACGCCACTGAGGTCCTGGTCCACGCCGCTCTGAGCACCGGCACCGACCTGGTGATCGCCCGTTTTTACCGGGTATCCGGTCAGCGCCAGGCGCTGCAGGGGCATATCCGGGGCCGCCGGGTGCTCACGCGGACAGAGTTTGCAGAGGAGATGGTCAAGGCCCCCGCCAACTTCTACTACGGGGTGCTTTGGAACAAGCTCTACCGCCGCAGCATTGTGGAGGCCCACCAGCTGCGCTGCCCGGAGGAGCTGAGCTGGTGCGAGGATTTTCTGTTCAATCTGGAGTACATCAAATATGTCCGTCTGGTGGCCGCCGTCCCGGAGCCGGTGTGCTGTTATATCAAACGGGAGGACAGTCTGGTCATGACCCAGCCCACCCTGCGCCGCACTCTGGAGATGAAGCAGAAGACCTTTTCCTATTACAAGGACCTCTATCAGACCCTGGACCTGTACGAGCGGCAAAAGGGCCGGGTCTACCGCTATCTGATCTCCGCCGCCACCGACGGCGGCAGTCTTGCCCTTCCGGAGCTGCCCCGCCTCCCGGCGCGGAAGGGGCGGCGCAGGCGCGCCGCCGTGCAAAGGCCTTGATAACGCCCCGCGACCAGACGGGAGCGCCCGTTCCGCCCTGCAGGCGGACGGGCGCTCCCGTCTGGTCGCTTATAGGAGATAGGCCAGGGCAGTGAATAGAACCGTCATCAGCAGGATGCCCCCCAAGCAGGTTCCTCCTCCGACCCCCCAGAGGAATTTTTGATTTTTTTGAATGCAGGGCCTTGTCAGAAACAGGGGGACATACCCTGCCGACGCCATGGTCATAAAGGAGAACATGGCGGACATGGTCACCGCCGCGCCGTACACCGTTACATTGATCCCGATGGTATCGCCATACGTAATGGCAAAGGGCATAGTCAGCGTCCCTACGATCAATCCCACCGCCGCATTGGCAAATACATTGGTGCAGATCGTAGAGACAAAACAGATCAGCAGCATGAACACAGGGAAGGGCAGTCCGGTGAAAATGGGCTCCATCAACGCGTTGAGCCAGCCCCGTACGCCCAGTTCCGGGTTGGCCAGCATGCCGCCGATCACGTTGAAAATGCACACGGCCAGAACGATGCCCCAGGAAATGCTGCTGCGGAAGGTCTGCTCTTCGTTCAGCAGCGGTTTGCCGTCCTCCCGCAGAAGGAAGAAAATTACCAGCGCCAAGATGAACCAGGTACACTGGTCAAAGGTGGAAAGCGCCTGCCCCAGGGGGCTGTCTGCAGGGAGAAAGGCCATGACCACCGAGTAGGCGATCGCAAACAGGAAAATCAGGCAGGCCAGGACCTGCTTGCGGGTCATACGCAGTTTGCCGCCCTGCTCGCCGCTGATACGGCTCACATCGAAGGCGCGCAGTTTGTCTGCGTCTACACGGCAGGCCTTCATCGTCAGGGCGAACAGGACGATAAACGCCATGGAAAAGACGATGATGGAGAGCATATACACCGCATAGTTCAGCACAATGCCGCTTTGCGCCATAGCGCTCAGTATCGCCCCGAAAATGACCAGCGGCAGGCCCTGGAAGGGGATCAGCGCCATCCCTATGCAGGCGGAAACAAAGGACCCCAGAGACATCCAGCGGTTAAAGCTTCCCTCTTTCTCGTACCCCAGGTTGTCAATGAGCGAATCCAGCAATGCAAGCACGAATACGATGCCGCCAATTTTGGCAAACGCGCCCATGACCCAGGCCGCAAAGAAAAAGACAAAGCAGAACAGGTAGGGCTTTCCCCGAAGCACCTTCCGCGTGAGCAGCCATTTGGAGATAAACTCACCCGCTCCGGTGGAAATAATGGTCTGACAGAGTACGTAGGCAAAAATGATCTGAACCACGGTGGAGTTCCCGAAGGTGGCCGCCATTAGGGAACTGGGGGTATACGCATCTGTGAGCAGGACCGCCAGAAAGCCCAGCAGCGACGGCAAAATCAGCCCAAACTCCGAATTGGAGAGCAGGAAAATCAATCCGAAGAAAATGCCGATCGCCTGAATGCCGGTCTGCGTGATCCCGCCCCACGGCGGGCAGACCCGCCCAAAAACAAAAATGAAAAACAGCCCGACCAGCAGCTTAACGATATAAGCGGTATAGGTTTGCTTTTTGATGCCTGTATCCGGCATACGACTCCCTCCTCTTATCTTTATTCTCACCCTTATCCCATCTCTTCCAGCAGGTCCTCCAGGTAGCTGCTGCCCGTATAGGCGTCCGTAAGGTTCTGCACCCCCGTTTCCGTGACCGCGTAAGTATTGCCGTACAGCAGTCCGTCCGATCGCCCCACCACGCTGGGATGCAGCGTCAGGATCATATTGGGCTTGAGCTCCATTTTATTGGGCGCGCCGATATCAATACCGTCCCCCAAATCCGCGCCCATGCCGTGACCGGACCATACGCCCGCGTGACAGCCGCGCTTTTTCACAACCTGCGCAATGGCCTCGTCCACGTCGCAGATCCGGTTTCCGGGCCGCGCCGCCGCCTCGCCGGCTGCCAGCGCCTCCCGGATCACCTGGAGCACTTCATACGCCTCCGGCGCACAGCCCCGCTCCAGAAAGATCGGGCGCACCATCTGCGTCCAGTAGCCGCCCGGCCCCGCCATCTCACAGGAGTAAACGAACACCTCATTGGGCCGGATCGGCTTGTTCTGGGCGCGCGTGATAAACGTGTGGGGTTTTTCCGCGCGGATGAGCACCAGACTGTCCTCCGCGCCGCGGGCCCGCAAAAAGCCCTCCGCGCCCCCCACGATCTCCTGTTCCGTGACCCCGGGGCGGATGTGCTTGAGCACCCATTCGAAGGAACCCACCGCGATCTGTGAGGCGGCGCGGATCAGCTCCAGCTCATATTCAGACTTGGGGGCCCGCAGCTCCGTCAGCCGGGCTGTAATATCCACAAATTCCGCATTTGTGTCCGTCAGTTCGCGGTAGATGCAAATGGGAAGTTCCTTTGGCTCATAAAGTCCGATCCTGGGGTGCTCCTGCGGCAGGGATCGGATAAAAGCCAGCACCTCCTGGAGCATATCGCCGCATCGGATGTTCTCTTCGGGAAGCCAGCTCAACGTCCGGGCATGGAACTGCTGCCCCACGGTCGGGACCAGCAGGTTCAGCATGCCGCCCCTGGCCATATATGCAAAATCCCGGCGTGTGTTCAGCGTATAATTGGTCGCGTATTTCACCGCCATCTGGCAGGTCTGCTGGGCGGTGGAGGTAAAAATCAACGCGTCCAACCCCGCCTGTTCCATAAGCCGGTTGAACAGCTCCAATCTCCGGTCCCGTTCTTTTCTGCGCTCATCCATAGCCGCTTGCCTCCAATTATCGTTTTGAGAAGCGCTTCTCTCTGGATTCAGCATAATTGCGGACGGCGGATTCGTCAAATTAGAATATGCGATCACACCGATAAGAAAAATCTATTGTGCCATTTGTACATTCCCCATGAAGTCCGCCTTCTTTTGTGTTATACTGGACCCAGCGCCGGCAAAATCCATTCTCTGCAGAAATAAGGTGATTGCTGTATGAATCTGGAGAAAATCAAATGTTTTGTGGATATCGTCAAGTATAACAGTTTTACAAAGGCCGCCCAGGAAAACTATATTACTCAGGCGGCCATCAGCCAGCAAATCGCCTCGATGGAAGCGGAACTCGGCTTTCCGCTGTTCGTGCGCAGCAAACGCGGATTTACCGTGACCGACTCCGGAAAGTCATTTTACGAGAGCAGCCTTCGTCTGCTTGCTCTCTATTCCCGTTCGCTTTCCCGTGCCCGGTGCATTGCGCATAACCTTTCCGGATATATTTCCCTGGGAATCTGGCCGGGCCTGGATACCACCCACACCTACCGCGTGATCCAGCGTCTGCTCCAGGCATATCCCAGCATGCAGATCACGATCCGCCCGGGCACTCCAACCGAATTATTTCATAAATATACGGTCGGCAAGCTGGCTATGGCGATCGCAATGCCCTATGATTTCAGCGACAATACCATCTCCGACGCTGTGATCGAGCCCTTGCTCACCTGCGGGTGGCGGCTGTTTGTCTCCCGCGATCACCCTCTGGCACAATTTGACGCCGTGGATATTGCCGATATCCGCAATGAAAAGTTTGCCGTTCAGGGGGAAGAGAGCATCGGTTTTCAGACCTATAATCTTACGGTAACCGAGCAGATGCTCAATCACCATGCGCTTTCCCCCGCCTTTGTTGTGCCAAATTTCGACACGCAGCAGATGCTCGTGGCCACAAATCAGGCCGTTATGCTCTTGCCGGAATGCTGCCATCCAACGGTTCCGGCCTTGTTTCAGTCCATTCGCCTGACCGGATATCCGGAGACCTGCACCTTTTCCGCCATTTGGCGCTCTCATTCGGCGAGTCCGGTCCTGTTGGCCTATGCCGCCCTGCTCAAGGAGTATTTTGCCGCACGTTCAGCCGGGGCCTGCGCTTTCCCGCCCCTGGATGCCGCTTCCTTTCCAGCCTGTTTCGGTGAAAATGCAAGAGCAGAGGCATAAAAGCCTCTGCTCTTGCATTTTTCTCGGAACAGGCCGTCCCCGGCCGCATCAGCCCTGTCCCCGGACCACGCCGGCGCAGCGGGGACAGAGGTCGGGGTGCTCGGGATCCCCGCCCACGTGCTCGTTGTGGTTCCAGCAGCGGGGACACTTGGGCGCGTCGGAAAGCCGGACGGCGATGGTGCAGGGGATGCGGCACTCGTCGGCCCGCTCGCCCTCCAGGCTGCCGGTCGTCACGATGACGCTGGACACGATGCACAGGGTGGCAAGGTCCTCCCCCGCCAGGAAGGCCGCGTCCTGCTCCGACACGGAGAGGGTCACTTCGGTATCCTGCGCCTTCTTGAACACCCCGGCGGTGCGGGCGTTCTCCAGGGCCTTGTTGACCGCGTCCCGCAGGGAGACCAGCTTTTCCCACCGCTCCTGATCGGCCCCGGCGAGGGCGAAGGCGGCGTTGTCGCCGGGCATGTCGTTGAAGAGCACGCTCTCGGCGTCCGCGTCGCTGCCGTGGCGCATGGCATGCCAGATCTCGTCCGAGGTGAAGGCCAGAATGGGGGCGATGAGCCGGGTCATGCCGTCCAGGATGACGTACAGGGCGGTCTGGGCGGAGCGGCGGGCCGCCTCATCCCCGCAGTAGAGCCGGTCCTTGATGATATCCAGATAGAAGTTGGACAGGTCCACCACGCAGAAGTTGTACACGGCGCGGTACACGGCGTGGAATTCATAGCGGTCATAGGCGGCGCGGACGGTCTTCACCAGCTGGTTAAAGAGGTGCAGGGCATAGCGGTCCAGTCCCATCAGGTGTTCGGCCGCCACCAAATCGGCGTCGGGGTCAAAGTCGCACAGGTTGCCCAGCATGTACCGGGCGGTGTTGCGGATCTTGAGGTACGCCTGGGAGAGCTGCTTCATGATGTCGCCGGAAATACGCATATCCTGGGTATAGTCGGCGCTGGCCACCCACAGGCGCAGCATGTCCGCGCCGTAGTCCTTGATGACCTCCTCCGGCCCCACGGCGTTGCCCAGGGACTTGTGCATGGCCTTGCCCTCGCCGTCCACGGTCCAGCCGTGGGTGATGATCTGCTTGTAGGGCGCCACGCCCTTGGCGGCGATGGAGGTGAGCATGGAAGACTGGAACCAGCCGCGGTACTGGTCGCCTCCCTCCAGGTACACGTCGGCGGGGAAGTGGAGGTAGGGGCGCTCATCCAAAACGGCGGCGTGGGTGGAGCCGGAGTCGAACCACACGTCCATGATGTCCGACTCCTTGGTGAAGTGGGCGTGCCCGCACTCCGGGCAGACAAGGCCCTCGGGGACCAGCTCGTCGGCAGTCTTGTCAAACCAGATGTTGGAGCCGTGCGCCCGGAACAGGTCGGAGACGCGCCGGATGGTCTCCGGCGTGACGATGTCCTTGCCGCACTTGGCGCAGTAGAAGATGGGGATGGGTACGCCCCACACCCGCTGGCGGCTGATGCACCAGTCGTTGCGCTCGGTGATCATGCCCGTCATGCGGTCCTTGCCCCAGTCGGGCTTCCACTGGATGCCGTCGCAGGCCTTCACCGCCGCGTCCTTGATGGCGTCCACGGAGCAGAACCACTGCTCCGTAGCCCGGTAAATAATGGGATGCTTGCAGCGCCAGCAGTGCGGATAGGAGTGGGTGATGTTCTCCTTGGCCAGCAGGAAGCCCTCGGCCTCCAGGTCCTCCACCACCAGGTCGTTGCCCTTGGCATAGAACTGGCCGTTGTAACGCTCGTCGGTCATGACGCCCCTGGCGTTCACCGGCACGGGCACGCCGATGTTGGTCTTGCCCGCCTTGTCGTAAGCGCGGCAGATGTTGAAGTCGTCGGCGCCGAAGCCGGGGGCGGTGTGGACGCAGCCGGTGCCGGCGTCCAGGGTCACATGTTCGCCGCACAGCAGCACGCTCTCCCGGTCAAAGAGGGGATGCTTGGCGGTCATCAGCTCGAACGCGCTGCCCTTGAGGGTGGCCAGCACCCTGCAGGCGGCATAGTCGATGCCCGCGGCCTTGCATACGCGCTCCGCCAGGTCCCTGGCCAGGATATACACCTCCCCGTTGGGGGCCTGGAGCAGCACATAGTCGAAGTCCGCGTTGACGCAGATGGCCATGTTGCCCGGGATGGTCCAGGGCGTGGTGGTCCAGATGACGAAATAGGTCCTGCTCAGGTCGGCGTACTGCGCCAGCCTGCCCTTGTCGTCACGGACGGGGAACTTGACGAACAGGGTGGTGCAGGGATCGTCGGCATACTCGATCTCCGCCTCGGCCAGGGCGGTCTGGTCATTGGGGCACCAGTACACCGGCTTCATGCCCTTGAAGATAAAGCCCTTTTCCGCCATCTTGCCGAAAATCTCCACCTGCTTTGCCTCAAAGGCGGGCTTGAGGGTCAGGTAAGGATCGTCCCACTCGCCCAGCACCCCCAGGCGCTTGAACTGCTCCCGCTGCTTGTCCACAAAGTCCAGGGCATACTCCTTGCACTTTTCCCGGAACTGGGCGGTGGTCAGCTCGTCCCGCTTGATCTTCTTGTTCTTCAGAATGGCGCTCTCGATGGGCAGGCCGTGGGTATCCCAGCCGGGCACATAGGGGGCGCACCAGCCCGTCATGTTCCGGTGCTTGACGATGATGTCCTTCAGGATCTTGTTCAGGGCAGTGCCGATGTGGATGTTGCCGTTGGCGTAGGGAGGGCCGTCATGGAGAACGAACAGGGGCTTGCCCTCGTTCTTTTTCATCAGCTTGTGGTACAGGTCGTGGTCGTACATGGCCTGGAGCATCTCCGGCTCCCGGCGGGGCAGCCCCGCCCGCATGGGGAAATCGGTCTGAGGCAGGTGGACGGTCTGGTTGTAGTCCATAGGTGGGTTCTCCTTTATGCTGAATTTTGTTTTCGATCCATTGGCGGAAAGGCCGTCCTCCCGGCCTGCTTCCGGCGCGTGAGGGCGGGGGAGGGACAAAAAACGCGCCTTTGTCTCTGTAAGAGACAAAGGCGCAAACCTCTGCGGTACCACTCTTCTTGCCGCGGACGCGCCGCAGCCCCTCGAAGGCCGGTAACGGGGCCAGCCGTCCCCGCTTACAGAGGGAAACCCGTTTCCCTGTTCAGCGGGGCGCTCCAAGGTGATCTTCCCGGCCCCTCCCGTCCGCCTTGCACCCAAACGGCGGCTCTCTGCACAGGAGCGGGGGACGGTACTCGTCCTCTTCTCAGCGTTTTTCGGAATAAAAGATACTCCAGGACGCTTTGTTCTGCGTCCTGGAGTATCTTACATGTTTGCAGGGCTTCTGTCAAGTGGGTTATTTGATTTCGTAGTCCCGGCCGAACTGAAGATGGTCGAAGTCGATGCGGCGGGTGGGCTCGGCGGGTTCCTCCGGCATGTCGGCCTCCTCCAGGGGGGTGCGCACCGGGCGCTTGGCGCGCTCGCCCTCGGCCGGGTTCAGGTTGAGCTCCAGCAGCTCGGCGTACAGCCCGCCGTCCTTTTCCTGCACGGGCACTTCCACACGGGCCGTTCCGCCGCTCAGGTCCAGGGTGTCCTCCGCGTCCTCCGGAGCCTGGGGGCCTTCCGGAGCCACCAGCTTCTCCACACTGGCCTCGATGTCCTGGGCGGCGGCGGCCACGGGGTCGGGGCCCTTGGGGGCGGGAGCCACAAGGGAAGACAGGCCGTTGAGATAGTCCATCTCGTGCTGATAGAGCCCCTGAAGCTTGGCCACATAGGCGGCGGTGGAGCCGCGGGCGGCGGCAAGGCGCGCCTCCTCATTGGCGATCTCCTGCCGCAGCTCTCCCATGCGCGTCTTGGCGGAGGTCTCCGCGTCCCGCAGAAGCTCGGCCTTTTTGCTCTCCGCCTCGGCCACCATGTCGTCGGCGATGCGCTGGGCGGTCAGCAGCGCCTTGCGCATGGCCTCTTCGGTGGAGCGGTACTCCTCCAGCTTGTCCACCAGGACCTTCATTTTGGCCTTGAGGGTGGCGTTTTCCTTGTAAAGGGTGGTGTAATCCGCCGTCAATACGTCCAGAAATTCATCCACCATGGCCATGTTGTAGCCGCCGAAAGACGCTTTGGCAAAGGCGTGCTCGGAAACTTCCTGCGGTGTCAGCATCGTTTTTCCCCCGCTTTATGTACAAAATGAATGGAATGCTTGGTCAAGAATACGGCCCGTTGTTCCGCCCCGCCCGATGCTTCGCATCGTGCGGGGCCCCCTTTGGCCTGCGCGGATGAAGCGGATCCGCCCGGCAGCAAGGTTTTGGCTGCGCCAAAACGCTTGGGACGCCGGACTCCCGGCGGGACAACGCGGACGCCGCTTCCTTCCTCCTGCGTCAGAAATACAGTCCGTTATTCTCCAGCTCGTCGATCAGATCGCCTAAAATATCCACGTTGTAGGGCGTGATGATGTAGGTGGAGATGGCCACCTTTTTAATCTTGCCCTCGTTGGCATAGGCCACGCCGGAAAGGAAGTCCAGCAGGCGGCGGGCGATGTCCTTATTGGTGGACTCCAGATTGAGCACCACGGTGCGCTTTTCCCGCAGGTGGTCTGCGATCTCGGAGGCGTTCTCAAACCGCTCGGGCTTGACGAGCACCACCTGAAGCTGGGTGGTGGTGTGGATGTTCACCACCTTGTTGCTACGCCGCTCGGGCGTGCTTTCGCTGGGGAACAGGGCGCCGGTGTCCTGCTTGGCGCTCTTGCGCTCCATCCGGTCGGTACGGTCCATCCGCTCACTGCGGGAGACGGGCTCGAAGTCCTCGAACTCCTCCTCGTCCTCTTCGTCCTCATAGGGGCGCGCCAAGCGCTTGAGCTCATCAATAAATCCCATTTCGGTCAACCTCCCGAATTTCATTCACCGTGTATGCAGCGGCGGACGCGGCCCAAACAGGGCGGTGCCCACCCGCACCAGAGTGGCCCCTTCCCGCACGGCGTCCTCATAATCGCCGCTCATGCCCATGGAAAGGCAGTTAATAACAGTCCCATTATCGTCCATTTCAGTTCTTATGTCAACATAAAGCTGATACATTTTTGCAAAAAAAGGGCGATTTCCGCCGCTGCCTGCCACAGGCGGGATGGCCATCAGCCCCCGCAGGCGCACATGGGGCAGCGCCATGGCCTGCCGTGCCAGGCCGGGCACTTCGTCGGGAGACACGCCGCTTTTGCTCGCCTCCCCGCCCACATTGACCTCCAGCAGGATGTCCTGTACCAGGTCCAGCCTGGCGGCCTGCGCCTCCACGGCCTGAAGCAGTCGGGCGGAATCCACCGACTCCAGCAGATCCACCCGCCCCACCACCTGCCGGACCTTATTGGTCTGCAGGTGGCCGATGAAATGCAGGCGGGCCCCCGCGTAGGCGTTCTCCTCCAGATGGGCGGTCATCTCCTGCACCCGGTTCTCCCCGCACGCCGTGATCCCGGCGGCAATGGCCTGCCGGATGGTATCCGAGGTCTGCACCTTCGTGGCGGCCACCAGGGTGACCGCCTCCGGCTCCCGTCCCGCCTCCCGGGCGGCGGCGGCGATTTTTTCCTTTACCCGCGCAATCTGTTCCGCAAGGGACATCAAAACGCACCTCCTGAAACGTCTTCGGCGTCAAAACATGCGGCCCTACCGTACGACTTTTCCATCAAACAGATCCTCGGCGGCCACAATGATCTCATCCCCCGCCCGCAGGGCCTTTTTCGCTTCGGCGGCGCTGCCCGCAGAAGCTGCCTGCACCAGGCAGAAGTCGTCCTGCTGGGCCAGCACCGTCACAGGCTTGAACTCCGCCTGCGCTCCCACCAGGGCGTATACGCCGTTGATCTGGACCTGCCGCTTCTCCCCGGTGTCCTCGTCGGTGACGGTCCGCTCCTCCACCCGGAGGGCCGCCTTGGGTACCCGGATCCCGGTCCGGGTCTCAAAGATCAGCTCCACCGTCTGGCGGCGCAGCAGGGTGGTGTCCGACAGGTAGCGGTCCGTGGAAAGCACCGCCACGCAGCGGCCGTTCTCCGCCGCTCCGATGCGCTCCACATCCATCTCCACCTGGCCCGACCAGTCCCGGGAAAAGCGCACGGCGATGGTACCGCCCTCATTCAGGCGCTCGGCGTCGCGCTCGGACAGCGGACAGACGAAATACCACCGGGCGCTGGTCACCAGCTTCCCGATGGCATTGCCATCGGCCTGGGGCCTCTGATTGGCCAGGCTGGTCAGGTCGGCCGGGGTCAGGGAGGACAGCATCTCAGGGGTAAGCAGCCCCTCATATCCATCCACCTGGCCGGAAAACACGCCCGCCTGCGCGGCGCTCACCCGGGCGGTATCCAGGGCGGCCTGATTGCTCAGGGCCTGGATCTGCGCGTCCACGGCAAGGATGGCGTCCTCCAGACCGGCCCCACCGTCCCCCTCGCCATAGGTGTATTCCCGCTTGTACACCAGCGATTTGAGGGACATGGTCTCCTCCTCCAGCCCCGTCAGGTCCCCGGCTGCCACCGAGGAGCGCAGCGCCACGATGGCGCCGATGACCTGCTGGCTGAGCTGGGCGGTATCCCCCCCGGCGGCGGATTGGGCCAGGACGTACTGGAGCTGTTCCCGCTCCAGCGTCAGGGCCTGGATCTGCTGCTTGCGGTCCAGGCCCGCCTCGCTCTGATAGACCAGGGCCACCGTCTCGCCCCTGGCGACCTTTTCCCCCTCCTCCGGCAGGAGGTCCACGATGCCGCCGGTCCCGGCGAGCACCGTCTCCTCCCGCACCACAAAGCCGGTGCACTCCACTGCGTCGTCTACCGCGTAGGCATAGGAGACCACCGTGGAAAAGGGGTCGGTCAGGCTGTTCCAGGCCGACACCGCCAGGTAGAGCACCACGGCCCCCAGCAGCACCAGCATGATGATTCGGTTGATGGCGTTTCCTTGTTTCATAGGCTTGTCCCTTGTTTATGTAGCGATGTTTCGCGCCGGGGCCCCGGCCCGTACGGCGGCCTGCTCCGGCAGACGGAGGCCGCCCCGCAGGGGCCTTCTGCCTTCGCCCTACCGTCCGTCCGGCGCGCCTTCCGCCGGGCTCCGCCCCGCCTGCGGCGCGGGCGACGCCTCGTCCTCGCTCAAATCCACGGCCCGCTCCGGCGTGATGGTGGAGATCGCGTGCTTGTAGATGACTTGCTGCTTGCCCTCGCTCATAAGGACCACCACAAAGGCGTCATAGCCTGCAATAACGCCCCGGAGCTGGTAGCCGTTGATGAGGAACACGGTGACGTGGGCCCGGGTCTTACGGGCGCGGAGCAGGAACCGGTCCTGCAGGTTGTTTGTCTTTTGCATTTGGATGCACTCCTTCTTTCTGTTGGGTGCATCCAATATATACCATTTTATCCAATGGATCAACTCGCATTTTGTCGAAGGGCCGAAATATCGGTCACGCCCGCCCGAACCGCTTCTCCAGCTGCTGCCGCGTCAGTTCAATCGCCACCGGACGCCCGTGGGGGCAGTATTTGTACCCCGCCGGGCCGGGCCCGGCGGGGGCCCCGGACGATCTTGCCTCCTCGCGTGAACTGAATTCACGCTGCGGCAAGGTTTTGCTGCGCAAAACGCTTGGACGCGCCGCAGGCGCGGGCACGGTCAAATCACGCCCGCCCGAACCGCTTCTCCAGCTGCTGCCGCGTCAGTTCAATCGCCACTGGACGCCCGTGGGGGCAGTATTTGACCGTGCCGTCCATGACGGCTTCGGCCAGGCGCTGCAGCTCCTGTGGCCCGTTCCTCTGGCCGCCCTTGACGGCGGCCTTGCAGGCCATGGTGTGCAGCAAGGCGTCCCGGGCCGCCTCCGGATCGGCCCGGCCGGTGATGAGCAGCCGGCCCGCCAGCTCCGTGAGTACGCCCTCGATCTCCCCGGCGGCCACATCGCCGGGGGCCGCCCGGACAATGAGCGCTCCGCCGCCAAACTCCTCCGCCTCGAACCCGAAGCGGCGCAGCAGGGGAAGCTGGGTCAGCAGGGCCGCCCCCTCCTCGGCGGGAGGCGTGAAGACCACCGGCGTCAGCAGGGCCTGCACCATGGGCTGGTACCCCTCGGCCTTGAGCCGGTCGAAATTGAGCCGCTCATGGGCGGCGTGTTTATCGATCAGGAGGATCTTGTCGCCCTGTTCCACGATGATGTAAGTATGGAGCACCTCGCCCGCCATACGCCACGGCTCCGGCGCGGGGACCTCTTCCGGCGCGGGGGCCGGGCCGGGGGCCGGGGCCGCCGCGCGGTCTTCCCCCGGCGCAGCGGGGGCGCGGAGCGGGCGGGGCGGCGCCGGGACGGCCGCGCAGCCCGGCGCTCCGGCGCCGGCAGCGCCCACCGCAGCCGCGGGCGCTTGCGGGGCCGGCCGCGCGGAGGCGGTCCCGTCCCGAGCGTCCGGACGGGGCGGCTGCTTCGGCGCGGTCACGTCGCGCAGGGGCAGGGCGGGGGAGCCGTGTTCCTGGCGGAAGGCCTGCGCCGTCTGATTCCGGAAGGCCGTCTGGCTGGGGGCGGCGGTATCCCGCACGGCGGCGCGGAGGGGGCGCTCCCGCGCGCCCCCCTCCAGCTGCGGACGGGTACGGTCGGCCTCCAGCGCAGACTTGACGGCGTAATACACCGCGTCGAACACCCGCTTTTCCGAGCCGAATTTGACCTCCTGCTTGGTCGGGTGGACGTTCACGTCCACGGCGTTGAGGCGGGTGTTCAGATGCAGCACGCAGCCGGGGAACTTGCCCACCATCTTCTGGTTGGCATAGGCCTCCTCCACCGCGGCGGTCATGGTGCGGCTTTTCACATACCGGCCGTTCACAAAAAAGTGCTGATAGCCCCGGGTCCCCCGGCAGCAGGTGGGCAGGGAGGTAAAGCCGGCGACCGTCATCTCCTCGCCGGAGCCGCCGACCGGCACGAAGCCCAGGGCCAGATCCCGGCCCAGCACGGCGTAGAGGGCGGACTGGAGCTTCCCGTCGCCGGGGGTGCGCAGCTCCTGCTTCCCGTCCCGGAGGAATTTGACGCTCACCTCCGGATGGGACAGGGCCACCCGCTGCACCATGGCAAAGCAGGCCGCCCCTTCGGCGGCGTCCTTCTTCATGAATTTCAGGCGGGCCGGGGTATTGTAGAACAGGTCCCGCACCACCATCGTGGTACCCTGCGGGCACCCCGCCTCGTCCCGGGCGACCACCGCGCCCCCCTCCAGGGAGAGGGCAATCCCCAGCTGCGCCCCCTGAGCGCGGGTGAGCAGTTCCACCCGGGAGACGGCGGAGATGGCCGCCAGCGCCTCCCCCCGGAAGCCCAGGGTGCCGATGGCCTCCAGGTCGTATTCGCTTCGGATCTTGCTGGTGGCATGGCGCAGGAAGGCGGTCTCCGCCTCCCCGGCGGCAATGCCGCAGCCGTCGTCGGTGACCCGGATCAGGGTCATGCCGCCGTGCTGGACCTCCACCGTCACCGTGGCGGCGGCGGCGTCGATGGCGTTTTCCATGAGTTCCTTGACCACCGACGCGGGCCGCTCCACCACTTCGCCGGCGGCGATCAGGTCGGCCACGTGGGGCTCTAATTGCTGGATGTGAGGCATCTCATTCTCCTTCCATGGGGCTGCCCGTACACCGGTGCCCCGGAGTACGGGCGTTTTCCCCGCAGGGAAGACGGGACTCCGGCCGGCGTCCCTCCGGACGGTCTGCGCAGCCGCTAAAGGGCCCCGGCGGGATCAACGGATTGCGTGAAACAGGGCGGCGGCGTTGAGGACCATGTGCAGGGCCACGGGGGTCCAGACGGAGCCGCCGTTGTCATAGCTCCAGCACAGGGCCAGGGACATGGGCACGTACTGCGCAAACAGCAGCAGGTAGCGCAGGTCCATCCCGTTGTAGGTAAACACGAACTGCCATACGCAGTACACCGCGAAGAGCAGGGTGGAGAGCCCATAGGCCAGCGCCCGGCTGTACCGCCGCACCGCGCCGAACAGCAGCCCCCGGAACAGGGCCTCCTCCACGATGGGCATCAGCACCACCACGATGACCACCGTGGCCGCGGGGGACATGGCGTACTGCTCCAGGTAGTTGTAGACGTTCGGATTTTCCACCGGATAGGGCAGGCGCATCACCAGGAAATGGAGCGCCCCCGCCCCCACAAGGCCGGTGCCAAAGGCAAACAGGTTCTCGGGCAGCCAGTCCAGAAGCAGGTAGAAGCCGTTTTTCAAAAAGCTCCAGAACACCAGAAAGACCAGGGTCACCGAGAGCAGGTAATAGATCACGCTGGCCTCGGCCACGGGCAGCTCGCCCCCGAACGAGCGTTGGACCAAGCCCATCAGGAAAGGGAAGGCCAGCACGTACAGCGCGAAAAACACCCACCCCCGCCCCTCCTCCGCGCGGGTAAGCTGGCTGCGCCACTGGCGGCGGTGTTTCGGCATGTCGGTCATCTCCTTCTTTTCACGGCTCTCGCCCCGTTACAGCAGCTGTTTCAGCTCGAACACAAGATTCATCGCTTCGATGGGCGTCATGGTATCGACCTCCACCCTGCGCAGGCGCTCCGCCGCCTGGCTGGCCCCCAGATCCAGCAGGGAGACCTGCCCGTCCCCGTCCGCGGCGGCTTCGGCGGCGCCACGGACGCAGCCGTCGCGCTCCAGCTCGGAGAGGATCTCCCTGGCCCGCTGGATGACCCGGTCGGGCACTCCGGCCAGCTTGGCCACTTCGATCCCGTAGCTCTGGTCGGCCCCGCCCCGGACGATCTTGCGCAGGAAGAGGATGTCGTCCTTCTTTTTCTTGGCGGCGATGTTGTAATTTTTCACGCCGGGGATCTGCCCTTCCAGACAGGTGAGCTCGTGATAGTGGGTGGCAAACAGGGTCTTGGCCCCCAGGCGCCGCCGGTCGGCGCAATGCTCCAGCACCGCCCGGGCGATGGACATGCCGTCGTAGGTGCTGGTGCCCCGTCCGATCTCGTCCAGGATCAGCAGGCTCTTGCTGGTGGCGTTTTTTAAAAGCTCGGCCACCTCGGTCATCTCCACCATAAAGGTGGACTGCCCGGCGGAGAGGTCGTCGCTGGCCCCGATGCGGGTGAACACCCGGTCCACCACCCCGATGCGGGCCCGTCGGGCCGGTACAAAGCAGCCCATCTGGGCCATGAGCACGATGAGGGCCACCTGGCGCATATAGGTGGACTTGCCCGCCATGTTGGGGCCGGTGAGGATGGCTACCATGTTCTCCCGGCTGTCCATGCGGGTGTCGTTGGGTACGAACAGGCTGGTCTTGAGCATCCGCTCCACCACTGGGTGGCGTCCTTCCGTGATCTCGACGGTATCGGACAGATCCACCTCCGGCTTGCAGTAGTTCTGCTCGTCGGCCACGGCGGCGAAGGAAGCCAGCACATCCACCTGCCCCACGGCGGCGGCGGAGCGCTGGATGCGCCCCACCTGGGCGGCGGTCTGCTCCCGCACCGCGCAGAACAGCTCATACTCCAGGGCGGTGATCTTGTCCTGAGCGGAGAGGATGGTATGCTCCATGTCCTTGAGTTCCTGGGTGATGTAGCGCTCGCAGCCCGACAGGGTCTGCTTGCGGATGTAGTCCTCCGGCACCTGATCGTAATAGGATTTGGAGACCTCGATATAGTACCCGAAGACCTTATTGTACCCCACCTTCAGGCTCTTGATGCCGGTGCGCTCCTTCTCCCGCGTCTCAATGGCGGCCACCATGCCCTTGCCGTTGACCATGACGTCCCGGAGCCGGTCCACATCGGCGTTGTATCCGGCGCGGATAAAGCCGCCCTCCCGCACGGAGAAGGGGGGCTCGTCCACCACGGCGGCGCCGATGAGCGCGCGCAGCGGCTCCAGGTCGTCCAGCTCCTCCCGCAGGGAAGCCAGCAGGGCGGAGGGATAGGGGGCGAGCAGTTCCCGCAGCCGGGGCAGCCGCCCCAGGCCGGCGGCCAGGGCCACCAGGTCCCGGCAGCCGGCGGCGCCGTATACGATCCGGCCGATGAGCCGCTCCAGATCGCCCACCTCCTTGAGGCAGAGGGCGAGCTCCTCCCGGCCCACAGCGTCCCCCGCCAGGTCCTCCACGGCGGACAGGCGGCGGGTGATGGCGGCGGGGGAGAGCAGGGGCCGCTCCATCCAGGCGCGGATGAGCCGGTGCCCCATGGGCGTTTTCGTCTTGTCCAGCACCCACAAAAGGCTGCCCCGCTTCTCGCCGGAGCGCATGGTGGCGGTCAGCTCCAGGGTCCGCCGGGCGGTCAGATCCAGCTCCATGTACTGCCCCGTGGTCTGGTAGCCCAGCGCGGAGATGTGGGACAAGTCGGTCTTCTGGGTCTCATAGAGATAGGAGAGCAGGCCGCCCGCCGCCTGCAGGGCGTGGCCGTCCCCCTCCGGCAGGGCGCGGGCGCCCTCCGGAAACTGGTCGTTTACCAGCTTGCGCGCGCGCTCCGGCCGGAAGCGCTCCCCGCCGCCGTTTTCACAGCGGCACTCCAGGCGCTGCCGGAGAAACGCCAGCAGCGCCGGGTCGGACCACGCCTCATCGGACAGCACCGCCTCCCGGGGCGAGAAACGGCCCAGCTCGTTGTACAGGTGCTCGCCTCCGTCCCCGGCGAAAGAGGCGGCGGTACACTCGCCGGTGGAGATATCACAGAAGCACACCCCCGTGCCCTGCGCATCCCGGCAGATGGCACAGATGTAGTTGTTACGCCCCTCCTCCAGCATGTTGGAGTCGATGACCGTGCCGGGGGTGACGATGCGGACGACCTCCCGCTCCACCAGCCCCTTGGCCAGCGCCGGGTCCTCCATCTGTTCGCAGATGGCGACTTTGTAGCCCTTGCTGATGAGCCGGGCCACATAGGCGTCGGCGGAGTGGTAGGGCACCCCGCACATGGGGGTGCGCTCCTCCTCCGGCTTGCCCCGGTCCCGGGTGGTGAGGGTCAGCTCCAGCTCCTTGGACGCCAGCAGGGCGTCCTCGTCAAACATCTCGTAAAAGTCCCCCAGACGGAAAAACAGGATGCAGTCCGGGTGGAGCTCCTTCATTTCTTTGTACTGCCTGCGCATGGGGGTCAGTTCGGCCATGGGGTGTCTCCTTCTTTTTTCTCTGAACGCCTGGATTGGTGGACGGGGGACCTTGGGATGGGGGAGCGGTCGTTTCGCCGGGCAGGGCGCTTTCCCGCAGGGGGCCGTTTGGTCGTTCAAGGGGATCTCGCCCGGGCGGCCGCCGCGGGGGCAGGCGCTCAGTCCGGCTGCGCTTCCCCGGTCAGAGACCACTTGTTGGCCCCGGTGACCTTCACCTGGACGAAGCGCCCGATCAGGGCTCTGTCCCCGCTCAGGCGCACCAGGCGGTTGCCCGGGGTGCGGGCGGTAAGGCCCTTCTCGTCCGCCCCGTCCACGAGACAGCGCACCGTTTTGCCCACGTAGGCGGCGTGGCGCTCCTCGCTGATCTTGTCCTGCTCCTCCACCAGGCGCTGGAAGTTGGCGGCCTTCTGCTCCTTGGGCATGGGGTCGGGCAGCGCGGCGGCGGGGGTGCCCTCCCTGGGGGAGAAGAGGAAGGTGAACAGCGCGTCGAAGCGCACCTGCTGAATGAGGCTCAACGTCTGCTCAAATTCCTCCTGGCTCTCGCCGGGGAAGCCCACGATCACGTCCGAGGTGAGCACGATATCGGGGATCAGGGCCCGCAGGGCGTGGACCTGCTCCAGATACCCCCCCCTGGAATAGCGGCGGTTCATGGCCTGCAGCACCCGCGTGCTGCCCGACTGGAAGGGGAGGTGGAAGTGGGGGGCCACCTTTTCGCACCGGGCCATGGTCTCAAAGAGCTTCTGGGAGGCGTCCTTGGGGTGGCTGGTCATAAAGCGCAGCAAAAAGTCCCCCGGGATATCGTTGGCGGCGGCGAGCAGGTCGGCAAAGTCCATGCCCCCCTCCAGGTCCTTCCCGTAGGAATTCACGTTCTGGCCCAGCAGGGTAATGTCCCGATAGCCTTCCGCCGCCAGCGCCCGGATCTCGTCCAGAACGGCCCCCGCTTCCCGGCTGCGCTCCCGCCCCCGGACGTAGGGCACGATGCAGTAAGAGCAGAAGTTGTTGCATCCGTACATGATGGACACCCAGGCCTTTACCCCGTCCTGGCGCACCAGGGGAATGCCCTCGGCAATGGAGCCGGGCTCGTCCGCGATATCGAAGATGCGCCCCCGGCGGGTGACCAGGCGGTACAGCAGCTCCGGAAAGCGCCAGAGCGCATGGGGGCCGAAGACCAGGTCCACCTGCCGGTAGGACGCTTTGATCTTCCGGGCCACATGGGGCTCCTGGGCCATGCAGCCGCACACGCAGATCAGCTGGCCGGGCTTTGCCCGCTTGGTGTGCACCAGCGCGCCCACGTTGCCCAGAGCCCGCATCTCCGCATGCTCCCGGATGGCGCAGGTGTTGATGAGGATCAGGTCGGCCTGCGCCTCCTGATCGGTAAACTGATACCCCATCTCGGACAGGTAGCCCCGCAGCCGCTCGGAGTCGGCCTCGTTCTGCTGACAGCCGTAGGTGTCCACAAAGGCCAGGGGCGGCGTGGGGCGGGCGGCGCTGCGCTCGTGCAGCAGGGCGCAGAACTCCCGCTGGCGGGCGATGTCTTCCGGCGCGATTCTTGTCGTCTCTCGGTTCAAAACGGTTCCTCCAAAACGGTATTCGATTTTTGAAATTGTATCATCTTTCCCGGAAAAACACAAGCGGCAACCCCTTTTCGTTGACGGTCTATTTACAGAAGTGATATAATGCTTTCAAACACGCGAAGGACCCCCTGCCGCATTTGCCCTGCCGCGCGCGGCGGCAGGGGCGCGGCGGCGGGGCGCAGTCTGAACGGAAAGGCGGCCATGCCATGAAAAAGCTGGTCATCGAGCGGGAAGCGGTCAAAAATAACATCACCGTGGTCAAGGACCGGGCCGGATCGGCGTGTATCTACGCCGTGCTCACCGGGGACGGCTTCGGCGCTGGCATCACGGAGCTGGCCCAGCTGCTGCGGGAGGAGGGCGTGGGCCGCTTCGCCGTGTCCGAGCCCGACGAGGCCGCCGCCCTGCGCAAGGCCGGGCTGGTGGAAGAGGAGCTCCTGATGCTCCGCCCCACCACCGACCGGGAGGAGCTGGAACAGCTCATCGACCTGAACGTGGTGTGCACCATCGGCTCGGCCGATACGGGCATGGCCCTCAACGGCGTGGCGGAGGCCCGCTCCACCGTGGCGGAGGCCCATATCCAGATCGACACGGGCATGGGCTTCGGGGGCTTTCTGGCCGCCGAGCCGGACAAGATTCTCTCCGCCTACCGCAACCTGCCCAACGTGGCGATCTCGGGTGTCTATACGCAGATCCACGCCACAAAACGGGACGGCCGGGACGCCGCGCCCCAGCTGGAGGAATTCCAGCAGGTGGTGGAGGCCATCCGCGCCGCCGGCTTCGAGACCGGGGTCGTCCACGCCGCCGGTTCCTACGCCCTGATGCACTATGAATTTGCCCGGCTGGACGCGGTGCGGGCGGGCTCCGCCCTGATGGGCCGCTGCCGCCGCAGCCGGGGCGACGGTCTTTTGAAGGTGGGCTACGGCGAGGTGGGCATCGAGGAGACCCGGTGGCTTCCCCGCGGCCACACGGTGGGCAACGAGCAGCTGGTGACCCTGCGCCACCCCACCCGGGTGGCGGTGCTGCCGGTGGGCTACCAGAACGGCTTCGGCGTGGGCCGCGCGCGGGACGCCGGACTCTGGGCCACCCTGCGGCGGTGGCGCAGCGCCAAAAAGCAGACCGTGCGCATCAACGGCCAAAAGGCCCGCATCATCGGGCGCATCGGCGCCATCGAGACCATCGTGGACGTGACGGAGCTGAAATGCGCCGCCGGGGACGCGGCCGTCTTTGACATCGACCCGCTCTACGCACGCGGCTTTACACGAGAATACCGATAAGGAGAACAAGTCTATGCGCGCTGTCGTTACCCGCGTAAAAAACGCGAAGGTCACCATTGAAGGCAAAGTGAACGGCGAGATCGGCCAGGGCTTCCTGGTGCTGCTGGGCGTGGGTCCCGCGGACACCGAAGCCCAGGCGGTCCGTCTGGCGGACAAGATCTGCGGCCTTCGCATCTTTGAGGATGAGGCCGGGAAGATGAACCGGAATCTGGAGGCCGTGGGGGGAAGCCTGCTGGTGGTGAGCCAGTTTACCCTCTACGCCGACACCAAGTCCCGCCGCCCCGGCTTTACCGGGGCCGCCAAGCCCGCGCTCGCCGTCCCCCTGTACGAGAAATTCATGGCCGAGTGCGCCGCCCGCGGCTTTCCGGTGGAGCACGGGGAATTCGGCGCCGACATGCAGGTCTATTCGCAGAACGACGGGCCGGTCACCATTCTGTTGGACACCGACCAGATGTGACGGGCGTCCCAGGCGCCCGGTCTCACCCCCGGTACCGAAGGACACAGCCGTCCGGCGGCAAGAAAGGAAGAAACAAGCCATGCAAATCAAAGCCCTGCCGGTTGGCGCCATGGGCACCAACTGCTATCTGCTGGAAGACGAGAGCACCAACGCCGCCGCCGTCGTGGACCCGGGCGGCGACGCCGGGCGTATCCTGGCCCAGCTGCGCGCCGACGGGATGACGGTGCGCGCCATTCTGCTCACCCATGCCCATTTTGACCACACCGGGGCGGTATCGGAGCTGCGGCAGGCCTTGCCCGGCGTGCCGGTCTACCTGCACCCGGCGGACGCCGCCCTGTTGGGAAGCGACATCTTTCCCCCCATCGGCGCCACCGTGCCCTATGACGAGGGGGACGCCCTCACCGTGGGCTCCCTGACGGTGCGCGTGCTGCACACCCCGGGCCACACCCCCGGCGGGGTGACCCTTTTGGCGGGGGACGCGCTGTTCACCGGCGACACCCTCTTCCAGGGCTCCATGGGCCGCACCGATTTCGCCGGCGGCTCCTACGAGGCCATTCTGGCCTCCCTCCGGCGCCTGGGGCAGCTGAGCGGCGACTATCAGGTGCTGCCCGGCCACATGGACGCCTCCACCCTGGAACGGGAGCGCAGGAGCAACTACTACCTGATGGAAGCCCTGGAGGGCTGATATGAGGCGCTATGGGAGAAGCCGCCCGTCCCGGTCTGCCGCCGGGCAAGCGCGGCCAACGGACCGGAGGCGGCCATGAAGCTCTATTTCAAGGGCCACGACTACAAATATGCCGCCGAGCAAATGCTGCTGACCCTGTTTCCCGGCCAGCGGCCGGAGTATCCCGCGTCCCCGCCCGCAGCGGGGGAGGACGCGCTGGAATTGTCCCTGTTCCGGGGGCGGGTCTGGGCCACGGCCACAGCGCGCCTCTCCTATCGGGGGAAGCGCTGCGCCGCCGTCCGGCGCTGTTCGTCTGCCGAGCTCACCGGCGGCCTGGCCGACAGCCGGGCCCTCCAGCGGATCTTAAAGCTGGCCTTTTACGACGCGGGGGTGCGCACGCTGGGACGCGAGCCCCCCTGGGGGGCGCTGACCGGGGTGCGCCCCGTGAAGATCCCCGCCCGGGCCATGGCGCAGGGGGCCTCCCCCGCCCAGGCGGAGGCCCTGCTGCGGGACACCTACCGGGTGTCCGCCCCCCGGCGCGCGCTGGCCATGGACTGCGCCCGGGCCAGCCTGGCCGCCCAAAACAGCCTGAGACGCGACGAGGTCTCCCTCTATGTGGGCATTCCCTTCTGTCCGACCCGCTGCGCCTATTGCTCCTTCGTCTCCGCCGACGTCGGGCGCGCCCTCAGGCTGATCGACCCCTTTCTGGCGGCCCTGCACCGGGAGATCTCCGCCGCAGGGGCCATGCTGGAGCGGGCCGGCCTGCGGGTGCGCACCGTCTACTTCGGCGGCGGGACCCCCACCACCCTGTCCGCCCCTCAGCTGGACGCCCTGCTGGGCCACCTGGCGGAGCACGTGGATCTCTCCCGCTGCACCGAATACACGGTGGAGGCCGGGCGGCCGGACACCATCACGGCGGAAAAGCTCTCCGTGCTGGCGCGGCGCGGGGTGGGGCGCATCTCCGTCAACCCGCAGAGTATGGACGACCGGGTCCTCGCCGCCATGGGCCGCGCCCACCGCTGCCAGGACATCCGCCGCGCTTACGCCCTGGCGCGGGAGCACGGGATCCCCTGCGTGAATATGGACCTGATCGCCGGATTGCCCGCCGACACGCCCGAAGGCTTCCGGGCCTCTCTGGAGCAGGTGCTCGCCCTGGGCCCGGAAAATGTCACCGTGCATACTCTGGCCCTGAAAAAGGGCTCCCGGCTGATGGAGGAGGGGGGCGCGCTGCCCTCGGGAGCGGATGTGGGATCCATGCTGGACTACGCCTGGAGCGCGCTGCGCGCTGCGCGCCAGACGCCCTATTACCTCTACCGGCAGAAATATATGTCCGGCTCCTTTGAGAACGTGGGCTGGGCCAAGCCGGGCTTTGAGAGCCTGTACAACATCTGCATGATGGAGGAGCTGCATACCATCGTCTCACTGGGCGGCGGCGGCGTGACCAAGCTGGTGGACCCCCATACCGGACGCATCGAGCGCATCGCCAACGCCAAGTACCCCCAGGAGTATCTGCGCGGCCTGGATCAAATGATCCGGGAAAAGTCCCGCGTGGCGGATTTTTTTGCGGCATGGAATCAAAATAAGGAGGGGTAGTATGCCCTATCAGCTCAACGAGATCAACGACAAGCTCCGCAAAGACCCCGTGGCCTTTCTGGCCGAGTGCGACGCCCACTACCAGCAGCGCATCAATACCGCCGTGGACGCCATCCTGGCGCGGATGAAGGACAGCCCCATCGTCCTGCTCTCCGGCCCCTCCGGCTCGGGAAAGACCACTACCGCCCTCAAGCTGGAGCAGGAGCTGGAGCGGCGCGGAGTGAACACCCACACCATCTCCATGGACAATTACTTCAAGACCCTGAACCGGAAGACCGCCCCCCGCACGCCCGAGGGCGATATCGACTATGAGTCCCCCCGCCTGCTGGATATGGACCTGCTGGACGAGACCTTTACCAAGCTCTCCAAGGGCGAGTGGGTGGTGGTGCCCAAGTTTGAATTCGCCCGCCAGATGCGCAACGACAGCCGGGGCTCCCTGCTCAAGCTGGACCAGAACGAAATCGCCATCTTCGAGGGCATCCACGCCCTCAACGACGACATCGCCGGCCGCCACCCGGAGGCCACCACGCTGTATATTTCCGCCCGCTCCAATATTCTGGAGGGGGAGACGCTGCGCTTTAAGGGCACCTGGATGCGCCTGGCCCGCCGGGCGGTGCGGGACTTCAACTTCCGCGGCACCGACCTGGGGGAGACCCTGTCCATGTGGTACAACGTGCGCCGGGGGGAAAAGGCGTATATCTCCCCCTTCAAGGGCCGGGCCAAGATCGTCATCGACTCCTCCCTGCGCTACGAGGTGAGCGTCTTTGCCAACTACGCCGCGCCCCTGCGTCAGGCGGTGGACCTGGTCCTCCCCGAAAACGCGCGCTATCGGGAGCTTCACGATCTGGTGAGCGCCTTTGCGTACTTTGAACCGGTGGACCCCGCGCTGGTCGCCTCCGATTCCCTGATCCGGGAATTTATCGGCGGGGGCAGCTACCGCTACTGATGCGACCCCCGGCGGGAAGCGTGGCCCTTTGGGGCCCGTCCCCGCCGCACCGCCCGCCGCGGCGGGCTCAAACAAGATAGGAAAGAAGGAATCTCCCATGTCCGAATGCACCCATGACTGCTCCTCCTGCGGCGAAAGCTGCACAGAGCGCGCCGAGCCCCAGAGCCTCCAGGCGCCCACCAACGCCCTGTCCAAGATCGGCAAGGTCATCGCCGTGGTCAGCGGCAAGGGCGGCGTAGGCAAAAGCCTGGTCACGTCCTCTCTGGCCGTGGCCATGAAGCAGCTGGGCAAAACGGTCGGCGTACTGGACGCCGACATCACCGGCCCCTCCATCCCCACCGCCTTCGGCGTACACGCCCGGGCGGAGGGCAGCGAGCTGGGCATCTATCCCGCCGTCACCAGGACCGGCGTGGAGATCATGAGCCTCAACCTGCTCACCGCCAATGAGACCGACCCCGTCATCTGGCGCGGGCCCGTCATCGCCGGCGCCGTGAAGCAGTTCTGGACCGACGTGATCTGGGGCGAGCTGGACTACCTGTTCGTGGACATGCCCCCCGGAACGGGGGACGTGCCCCTGACCGTCTTCCAGTCCCTGCCCGTGGACGGCATCATCGTGGTCACCTCCCCCCAGGACCTGGTCAGCATGATCGTCACCAAGGCCGTGAAGATGGCCGAGATGATGAAGATCCCCGTACTGGGTCTGGTGGAGAACTACAGCTACTTCAAGTGCCCCGACTGCGGGAAGGAGCACAGCATCTTCGGCCAGAGCCGCATCGACAAGGTGGCGGGGGAGCTGGGGCTGAGGGTCCTGGCCCGCCTGCCCATCGACCCCGGCGTGGCCGCCGCCTGCGACGCGGGCAGGATCGAGGATTATACGCCCAATTATCTCTCCGCCGTAGCCAGGGACCTGGCCGAATAACCAACCGGGGCGGGCCCGCCATCACGGCGGACCCGCCCCTCTGTTTTCGCCTCCCGGCGTCCGTCGCCAGGCTTCTTCCACTACACGAACACGGCCTGCACCAGCACCATGTAGAGTATGGTGCCGCCGAAAATGGACAAAAGGTTATTGTGCTTCCACACGTGCAGCGCCGCCACCGCCGCTGCCGAGATCAGCTGGGGGGCCCACCCGGCGGGGGACGCGAAGGAGACGCCCTTCAGGCAGTAGACCACCAGCATGGCAATGATGGCGGGAGGGAGCACCCGTCCCAGGTAGAGGACGATCTTGGGCGGCGCCTCGCCCCGGTCAAAGAGCAGAAAGGGCAGAAATCGGGTGAGAAAGGTCACTGCCGCCATGACCGCGATGGCGGCCACGGCGTGTCCGGTACTCAGCATGACGTCTCCTCCGTTTCCTCCAGCCGGTCCCGCAGCACCAGCAGCGCCAGCACGATCACGCCCAGGGAGACCAGCAGCATCTGCTGCTGGCCGAACCGGCGGCCCAGCACGATCAGGAACAGCACGGTGGCCCCGGCCCCAAGCAGGGCGGGGAGATGGTTTTTGTACGCCTTCCACTGGTCCACGGCGATGACCACAAACAGGGCGGTCATGGCAAAGTCGATGCCGGTGGTATCCAAGGGGATCAGGGCCCCGGCCACCGCGCCGATCACCGAACCCAGGATCCAATAGCTGTGATCCAGCAGGGCGATGGCAAAGTAGAAGCGCTTCGGCTCCACCCCCACCGGGGCACGGACGGAGGCGAGCAGGGCATAGGTCTCGTCGGTGAGGGAAAAGATCATATAGAGCTTGCGCCAACCCATGCCCCGGAACTTTTCCAGCATGGACAGGCCGTAGACCAAGTGGCGGAAGTTGATGAGCAGCGTCATCAGCGCCACGGTGCCCAGCGCGGCCCCGGTCCCCAGCAGGGTGACCCCCAGATACTGCCCCGACCCGGCATAGATGGTCAGGCTCATGAAACAGGCCCAGATGAAGTTGTATCCGATCTCCTGCAGCATCAGCCCGAAGGCGATCCCAATGGCCAGATATCCCATCAGGACCGGGACGGTGACGGGAAAAGCGGCGGAGAGGGCCTTTCGATCCATAGCAAACACTCCCTTGTGCGGCGTTGGATTCTTATTTTATCCGCTTTAGCAGGGAAAAGCAAGAGCGAAGGCAGAATTTCCCGTCCGTTCACAAAAGAGAGGTTGTTTTTTGGTACAATATCTGTATAATACCACCCTAGAGAGAACAGGCGACACGGAGGCCACCATGAAAAAGCTGCTCTTTATTTACAACGTCCACGCCGGGAAGGGACTGCTGAAAAGCAGGCTGGCGGCGGTGCTGGACTGCTTTGTCCGGGCCGGGTGGGACGTGAGCGTCCACCCCACCCAGGGCGCCGGGGACGCCACCGCCGTGGCCGCGGAGCGCGCCGGTGCGTTCGACCGCATCGTCTGTTCCGGCGGGGACGGCACGCTCCACGAGGTGGTGACCGGGCTCATGACCCAGGAAACGCGGCCCGCGGTCGGCTATATCCCGGCGGGCACCACCAATGATTTCGCCAAAAACCTGAGCCTGCCCCGGGGCATGGAGGCCATGGCCCGCGCGGCGGCGGCCGGCTGCCCCAGGCCGGTGGATATCGGACGGTTCAACGACCGCTTCTTTATCTACGTGGCCGCCTTTGGGGCCTTTACCGACGTGGCCTACAACACCCCCCAGCCGTTTAAAAACCTCTTCGGCCACCTGGCCTACGTGCTGGAGGGCGCCACGCGGCTGAGCTCCATTCAGGCCTACCCCATGACCGTGGAGCACGACGCGGGCATGGAGGTGGGCAGCTACTGCTACGGCATGGTTTCCAACACGGTCTCGGTGGGCGGTTTTAAGGGCATGCCCACCGAGCCGGTGCGTCTGGACGACGGCATCTTCGAGGTGGTCCTGGTGCGTCAGCCCCAGAACCCCCTGCAGCTGCAGGCGATCATCAAGGCGCTGCTCACCATGTCGCCCGACGAGCAGGGGCTGGTCACCAGCTACCGCACCAGCCGGCTGCGCATCACCTGCCGGCAGGAGCTTCCCTGGACGCTGGACGGGGAATACGGCGGCGCGCCCAAAACGGCGGAGATCGAAAACTGCAGCAGGGCGGTCTCGATCGTATATGGGAAATAAGCCCGTCCGCGACCGGCGCAGCAAAGTGAGGTACGCCATTAATGCATGACTATGAAGCGGGAACTTATGATATCGCAGTGATCGGAGCCGGGCACGGGGACCCCGCACAGCGGGGGCGCGCCCACCGGCGCGCACAAGCGTTTTCGCCCACAGCGAAAACCTTGCCGCAAGGCGGATTTATTCCGCCTGAGGAAGAAAAAGGCATTTGGGGCCCCCGCGCGACCGGCGCAGCAAAGTGAGGTACGCCATTAATGCATGACTATGAAGCGGGAACTTATGATATTGCAGTGATCGGAGCCGGGCACGCGGGCATCGAGGCCGCCCTGGCCGCGGCCCGGCTGGGCCTGAGGACGCTGTGCTTTACCGTCAACCTGGACGCGGTGGGCAATATGCCCTGCAATCCCGCCATCGGCGGCACCGGCAAGGGCCACCTGGTGCGGGAGCTGGACGCCCTGGGCGGCGAGATGGCCCGGGCCGCCGACGCGGCCTGCATCCAATACCGCACGCTCAACCGGGGCAAGGGCCCGGCGGTGTGGTCCCTGCGGGCCCAGGCCGACCGCCGGCGGTATCAGGAGATCATGAAGCACACCCTGGAGCGGCAGGAAAACCTGTGCCTCAAGCAGGCGGAGGTCACCGACATCTACGCCGAGCACGGCGCGGTGAGCGCCGTGCGCACCTGCCACGGGGCGGTATACCGGGTGCGCGCCGTGGTGGTGGCCTCGGGCACCTATCTGGGCGGGCGCACCATCGTGGGGGACGTGACGCGCTCCTCCGGCCCGGACGGCCTCGCGCCCGCGCTGGCCCTGACGGACAGCCTGCGGGCGCTGGGGGTGGGCCTGCGCCGCTTTAAAACCGGCACGCCGCCCCGGGTCAACGCCCGGAGCGTGGATTATTCCAAAATGGAGCTCCAGCCGGGGGACGCGCAGACCGTGCCCTTCTCCTTCGAGACGGCCGCGCCGCCGGAAAACAAGGCGGTGTGCTATCTGACCTACACCAATGCGGCCACCCACGCCGTCATCCGCGCCAACCTGCACCGCTCGCCGCTTTTTTCCGGCGTGATCGAAGGGGTGGGGCCCCGGTACTGCCCCTCCATTGAGGACAAGGTGGTCCGCTTCGCCGACAAGCCGCGCCATCAGCTCTTCATCGAGCCCATGGGGCTGAACACCGAGGAGGTGTACATCCAGGGCTTCTCTTCCTCGCTCCCGGAGGACGTGCAGGCGGAGATGCTCCACACCATCGCCGGCCTGGAACGGGCCGAGATGACCCGCTGCGCCTACGCCATCGAGTACGACTGCGCCGACCCCACCGAGCTTTTGCCCACCCTGGAGCACAAGCGGGTGCGCGGCCTGTACGGGGCCGGGCAGTTCAACGGCTCCTCCGGGTACGAGGAGGCCGCCGCCCAGGGCCTTGTGGCCGGGGCGAACGCCGCCTTGAAGCTGCTGGGCCGGGAGCCGCTGGTGCTGCGGCGGGACCAGGGCTACATCGGCGTGCTCATCGACGATCTGGTGACCAAGGGCACCAACGAGCCCTACCGCATGATGACGTCCCGCACCGAATACCGGCTGCTCTGCCGCCAGGACAACGCCGACCAGCGCCTGTGCCCCGTGGGATACGCCATCGGACTGGTCAGCGGCGAACGGTACGCCCGCGTACAGGAAAAATACGCCGCCGCGGCCCGGGAGATTAAACGGCTGGAGCACGCCGGAACGGCCCAGGGCCGCCTGTGCGACCTGCTGCGCCGCCCGGAAAACACCTATGCGTCGCTCGCGCCCGCAGACCCGGGGCGGCCCGCTCTGCCCCCGGCGGTGCAGGAGGCGGTGGAGATCGCCGTCAAATACCAGGGCTATATCGACCGGCAGCTCCGGCAGGTGGAGGAGTGGCGGAGGATGGAGGATCGTCCCCTGCCCGAGGGGCTGGATTATGCGGCGATGCAGGGCCTGCGCATCGAGGCCCGGCAGAAGCTGGACCAGATCCGCCCCCTGAATTTGGGGCAGGCCAGCCGTATTTCCGGCGTCAGCCCCGCAGATATCGCGGCGCTGATGGTCTATCTGGAACGGGGCTGAGCGCACGCGTGCCCCGCAGTCAAACGGATCGAGGTGCTTATGAAGGAAAAAGTCGTTCTGGGCCTCTCCGGCGGAGTGGACTCCGCCGTGGCGGCCCGGCTTTTGCTGCAGGACTACGAGGTATACTGCCTCTATCTGGACATCGGGCTGGGCGGCTCCGGCGCGGCTGACGCGGCGGCCGTGGCCGCCTCCCTGAATCTGCCCTTTGCCACGGCGGACATCCGGCAGGCCCTGGAGGAGCATGTCTGCGCGCCCTTTACCGCCGACTATCTGGCGGGGCGCACACCCCTTCCCTGCGCCCGGTGCAACCCCGCCGTAAAGTTTCCCGCCCTGCTGGCGCTGGCCGACCGCGTGGGGGCCCGCCTTGTGGCCACGGGGCACTACGCCCGGGCGGAGGGAGGGGTGCTGCGGAAGGGGCGGCCCGCCAACGACCAGTCCTACATGCTGGCCCGGCTGCCCAGAAGCATATTACAGCGCGTTATGTTTCCCCTGGGTGATTACGAAAAGGTCCAGGTACGCTCCCTAGCCCGGGAATTTGGCATCCCGGTGGCGGACAAGCCGGACTCCATGGAGATCTGCTTTATTCCCGACGGGGATTACGCCGCCTGGCTGGACCGGCGGGGAAACACCCCGCCGCCCGGCGACTTTGTCTCCCCCGACGGGACCGTGCTGGGCCGGCACAAGGGCATCCATCACTACACCCTGGGGCAGGGCAGGGGGCTTGGGGTGTCCGGCCCCCACCGCTATTTCGTCTCCGCCATCCGGCCGCAACGCAATCAGGTGGTGCTCTCCGACGGCGGCGACCTGGGCCGCAGGGAACTGCTGTGCACCGCGCCCAACTGGATCGCCGTGGAGGCCCTTACGGCTCCCATGGCGGTCACGGTGCGCCTGCGGCACTCCCGCACCGAGCAGCGCGCCGTGATCCTTCCGGAGGGCGGCTGTGTGCGCGTGCGCATGGATCAGCCCGCCCGCGCCCCCACGCCGGGACAGATGGCCGTGTTTTACGACGCAGACGCCGTCGTGGGCAGCGGCTGGATCGCATAAAGCGGGGCGCCTGCTCCGGGCCCCGTTATCCGAGCATCTCCCACACGCCCAGCAGGATGAGCAGAAGCCCGGAGAGCGGAAGGGCGTATTTGCCCAGCAGCCGCCCCGCCGGCCCCGCGCCCAGGCGGTAGCCCAGGGCCAGGGCGGCCAGCGTGGCCAGGAAGTTTCCCAGGGCCGCCCAGTGGGGGTTCAGGCCGGATACCCCGGCGGCCGCGCCCACCCCGGCGTTGTTGACCGCCAGGGCGGCGGCCAGGCACACGCACTCCCAAAGGGTGGCCGCCCCGCCGCCGGGCTCCCCGCCGCCTCCGGCGCGGCGCAGCCAGTCCAGCACGAACCACAGGCCGATGCCCACCAGCACCACCCCGCCCAGCCGGGCGCCCGCCCGGGCCGTGAGCACCAGCGCGGCGATATCCCCCAGAACCAGGGACAGCCACGTGACCAGGGTCGTTACCGCCGAGAGCACCAGCCGCCGTCCGGCGGAAAGGCGGATCCCCTTGACCCCGTAGCCCATCGCCAGGATCAGTGTGTCCAGATTACAGGCCGCCACGAAAAGCAGTACGGCCAGCCCCGTTCCCAAATGCGCCATCGTCTCACTCCATTCCGCCCATCTTATGCCCGCCCGGCCCGCGCGGTGCGGGGGTGGCCTTTTCCGGCGGGCTGTGGTAGAATAGGGCGCAATGAGTTGCATACGAGGGAGGCCCTTATGAGCGCGAAGGAAACATTCATCCAGATCTACCGGGAGAACATCCGCCGGGACGGAGCGGAGGCCCTGCTGGATTATCTGGAGCACAAAAGCGATTTTTTCACTGCCCCCGCCTCGGCCCGGTTCCACGGCGCCTACGCCGGGGGGCTGTGCGAGCACAGTCTGAACGTCTACCACTGCCTGTGCGCCTATCTGGAACGGGAGCGGGTGCAGGAGCTGTACGCGCTGGAGTACCCGGCGGAATCCGTGGCCGTGGCCGCCCTGCTCCACGACCTGTGCAAGATCGGCTGCTACAAGGCCGGCTCCCGCAACGTGAAGGGGAGCGACGGCAAGTGGCAGAGCGTGCCCACCTTTTTTTACGAGGACACGCTCCCCTACGGCCATGGGGAGAAGAGCGTCTACATCATCTCCGGCTTTTTGAAGCTCACCCGGGAGGAGGCCATGGCCATCCGCTGGCACATGGGTTTTTCCGGGGATGAGGACAAGCGCCTGGTGGGACAGGCCCTGCAGCAGTATCCCCTGGCCTTCGCCCTGTCCCTGGCGGACATGGAGGCTACTTATTTTTTGGAGAAAGACGAGGCGTGACCCCAATGGCAAAGCCAACCAACGACCTGGGCCGGGACCGCGTGGGTACGCTTTTGGTGCGTCTGGCCCTGCCCGCCATCGCCGCGCAGCTCATCAACGCCCTGTACAATATCGTGGACCGGATGTACATCGGCCATATCGAAGGGGTCGGGGATGTGGCGCTCACGGGCCTGGGCGTGTGCTTCCCGGTGCTCATGTTTATCTCCGCCCTATCCGCTCTGGTGGGCATGGGGGGCGGCTCCCGGGCCGCCATCCGCATGGGGGAGGGCAGGGAGGACCTGGCCAATGAGATCCTGGGCAGCTGCGCCGCCCTGCTGGCGGTCATCTCGGCGGCCGTCACCGTGGTGTTCCAGCTGCTCAAGGAGCCCATGCTCCTCCTCTTCGGCGCCAGCGGCAACACCATCGGCTACGCCGCGGACTACCTGGGCGTCTATCTGTGGGGCACCCTGTTCGTGCAGGTCTCCCTGGGGCTGAACAACTTTATCACCACCCAGGGCTTTTCCACCTACTCCATGGCCACGGTGGTCATCGGCGCCGTCACCAACATCGTGCTGGATCCCATTTTCATTTTCGGGTTCGGCATGGGGGTGAAGGGCGCGGCCCTGGCCACCATTCTGGCCCAGGGCGTTTCCGCCCTGTGGGTCCTTTCCTTTCTGCGGGGCAGGCGCACCAGGCTCCGGCTCCAGGCACGCTGCCTGCGCCTGCGCTGGAGCATCCTGGCCCCGGTGGTGGCCATCGGGGTTTCTCCTTTTATCATGCAGTCCACGGAGAGTCTGGTCAACATCGCCCTCAATTCCTCCCTGAAGCATTACGGCGGAGACCTCTATGTGGGGGCCATGACCATCGCAAGCAGCATCATGCAGGTGCTTTGGATGCCCTTTCAGGGGCTGGCCCAGGGGGCGCAGCCCATCATCGGCTACAACTACGGCGCAGGCAGCCTGGACCGGGTGAAACGGTGCTTCTCGCTGATGCTCCGCTTTTCCCTGCTTCTGTCCGTGGCGGGCTGGGCGGCAGTGGAGCTGTTTCCCGGCGTGTTCGTGGCCCTGTTCAATAACAAGCCGGAGCTGGTGGCCCTTACCGTGCGGGTGCTGCGCATCTATATGGCCGGCTTCTTTATGATGGGCCTTCAGAGCGCCTGCCAGCAGACCTTCGTCGCGCTGGGGCAGGCCAGGGTCTCCCTGTTCCTGGCCCTGCTGCGCAAGGTCATCCTGCTCATCCCGCTGATCTATCTGCTGCCCCTCCTGCTGACGGGGAACCAGGTCTTTGCCGTCTACCTGGCCGAGCCGGCGGCCGACCTTCTGGCCGCCACCGCCACCGGCCTGGTCTTCCTGCGGCGCTTTCCCCGCATTCTGGAGGCACGCCGCAAACAGCTTGGGGCTTAGGCCCTGTTTCTTCCCCCGCAAACGCCGGCGGAGCGGTCCTTTTGCGCCGGGCGAAACGGCAGGGCGCGGATGGTTCAACCGGCTCCGGAAGCGGTCCGTCGTCCGCCATGCAAACGGGACCTGAGGAGGGGTGCGGCCATGCCATGCATCATCTGCCGGGACTGCGGCAGACGCTACGATTACGACAAAGACGATTTCTGCCCCAAATGCGGCAGCTTCAACCCCCCGCCGGACAGCGACGCCACCCGGCTGGAGCAGGAGATGCTCGCCCGGTTTCAGACCGGTCAGCAGAATCAGCAGCGCGCCGCACAAAACCGCCCGGGCCGCGGCCATCCTACCCGCGGCAGCATGCCGGAGGCGGGACGCGGGCGGCATGCCGGGCGCATCCGGGACTGCGCCGCCTGTGAGGAGCCGGCCGGGCCGCGCCGGAAGCGCGCCGCCGCTCGGGCCGTTCTGGCGCTGGTTGCCGCGGCGGCGCTGCTGGGGGCATGCCTGGCCCTCTGGCGGACCGCGGGGAGCGGACCGCTTTCCGTCCGTCCGCAGGCGCGGGCCCACGCCCTGTGGGAGACCTTCTCCATCAGCGGCATGGAGGTCACCGTAGAAGACGCCTGGGCGGTGGAAGGCGTGCAGGCGCTCAGCGAGCAGTTTGGCTTCCCACCCCGGTGCGTAGCGGTAGACCTTTGGGTGGAGGGCGGACAGGTCCTGAGGGGCAAGCGCTTTCCCGCCCCTTACCTGATCCTCTCCGACGGGACCACGGTCTGCGCCGTGGACGGGGACCCCGTCCTCTCCCGCAAGCTGAGTGAATACGGGGTGTACGACGTTACCCTGTCCGACGCCCAGTGGGACGACCCCCTGTACGGGCAGCTGGTCTTTTTCCTCCCCGCCGGTGCGGAGGGTCCCGCCGAGCTGGTGCTGGGCGAAGCCACGGCGGACGCCTCCGGGGGCGCCTGCCATACCGTCGCCCTGGAACTGCCCTGACATTTCATCCCCGGAAGGAGCATTCCCTTGAAGGACAACATCACCCTGATCGGCATGCCGGGCTCGGGCAAGAGCACCGTCGGCGTGCTGCTGGCCAAGGCCCTGGGCCTTCCGTTTATCGACACCGACCTGCTCATCCAGCAGCGGGAGGGCCTGCTGCTCCAGGAACTTCTGGACCAGCGGGGCCTGGACGCCTTTCTGGACGCGGAGGAGGCGGCCATCCGTTCCCTGGACTGCCGCGCAAGCGTCATCGCCCCCGGCGGCAGCGCCGTGTGCCGGGAGCGGGCCATGGAACACCTGCGGGCGCTGGGCCGGGTCCTGTACCTGCGGGTGCCCCTGCCGGAGCTGGAACGCCGGATCGACAACATCACCACCCGGGGCATCGCCATGGCTCCCGGCCAGACCCTGGCGGACCTCTACGCCTACCGCGCCCCCTTGTACGAGCGCTTTGCCGGCGCCGCGGTGGATGTGGCCGGAGATACCCTGGAGCAGACGGTGGCCGCGGTGCTGCGGGCGCTGGGCGGGCGTTTCCCGCCGCGCTTGTAATTCTGGAAAAATGTGATATACTACAGGTTGTAGGAATATCGCGTGCGAAACGCCCGCCGGGGCCCCGGCGGGCTTGTTCGTCGTGTGATATGCCGCGTCTGCGCCGCGGCTTCCCGGCAATCCGCCCCCCTGCGCAGGGAGGGTAAATTTAAATGGTAAAGGATTCTGCAACATGACATTCCAGGAACTCGGCCTGAACAAGCCCATCCTGAGGGCGCTGGCCGATCAGGGCTATGAACGCCCTTCCCCCATTCAGGAAAAAGCCATCCCCCCCGCCCTGTCCGGGCGGGACGTACTGGGCTGCGCCCAGACCGGCACCGGAAAAACCTGCGCCTTCGCCGCCCCCATCCTGCAGCGTCTGGCGGCGGGGAAGGCCAGCGGCCGGCCCATCCGGGCCCTCATTCTCACCCCGACCCGGGAGCTGGCCCTCCAGATCCAGGAGAGCTTCGAGGCCTACGGCAAGAACCTGCCGCTGCGCTGCGCCGTTATTTTCGGCGGGGTGGGGCAGGCGCCCCAGGTGGAGCGCCTGAAAAAAGGCGTCGATATCCTGGTCGCCACCCCCGGCCGGCTGGGCGACCTGTACGGGCAGAAGCTGATCGACCTCTCCCGGCTGGAGATCTTCGTGCTGGACGAGGCCGACCGGATGCTGGACATGGGCTTCATCCACGACGTGCGCCGCATCCTGAGCTGGCTGCCCGCCCGAAAGCAGACCCTCTTTTTCTCCGCCACCATGCCCGCCGAGGTGCAGGGTCTGGTGGACTCCCTGCTGAAGGACCCGGTCAAGGTGGCGGTGGACCCCATCTCCTCTCCCGTGGAGGTCATCGACCAAAAGCTCTACTATGTGGACCGCGGCAATAAGACCAAACTTCTTTCCGCGCTCGTCCGGGAGGACGGGGTCAAAAACGCCCTGGTGTTCACCCGCACCAAGCACGGAGCCAACAAAGTGGCGGGCGACCTGGTGAAGGCGGGCATCTCCGCCGCCGCCATTCACGGCAACAAGAGCCAGACCGCCCGGCAGCAGGCCCTGGCGGACTTCAAGTCCGGCGCGGTGCAGGTCCTGGTGGCCACGGATATCGCCGCCCGGGGACTGGACATCGAGGAGCTCTCCCACGTGTTCAACTACAACCTGCCCGACGTACCGGAGACCTACGTGCACCGGATCGGCCGCACCGGCCGGGCGGGCCACGGCGGCACCGCCGTCTCCTTCTGCGACAGCAACGAGCAGGAGGAGCGCAAGGCCATTGAGAAGCTGATCGCCCGTAAGATCCCGGTGGTGGAGGGGCACCCCTGGCCCATGGAGATCCTGGAGCCCCTGCCCCGCGACAAGAAGGGCCGTGTAGTCAATCCCGAGGACGCCGAAGCCCGCGCCGCCGCCAAAGCCCGCCGCCAGGAGCGGGACGCGGCCAACCGGGCGGCCGCCGCAGACCGGAAGGCAAACGCCGCGCCGGCCCGCCCGGCGGACGCGGCCCAGCCCTCCAGGGCCAAGGCGGCACGGCCCGCCAAGGCGGCCGGGCCCCTGGAGCAGACGCCTTCCGCCCAGCGCACCCCCGGTGAGAAAAAGCGCGCCCGGGGCTACCGGGCCAGCGCCACGCTGGAAGAGGCCCTGACCGCCACCGCGCCAAGCCGCCCCGCCGCCGCGGAGGAGTACAGCGACTTTTATAAGCCGGACCCCCTGGCCAGCGATGTGATCCTGGACGCCACCGCGCGGCTTCTGGCCCCGAAAAGCAGCCCGGCCCAGCCCCCCCGCGCAAAGCAGGACAAACAGCGGACCGGGGCCGCGTCCGGCGGTCCAAAACGCCGGGGCGGCAAAACGAAGTCCGGAGGCACGCAGCAGGCCCAGCCGGCGCGGCCGGCCGCCGAGCCCCTGGCCGCGCCCAAGGCGAAGAAAAAGCGTTCCGGCGCCCGGGGGCGCGGCGGCCGGCCGCCGGAGGTCACCCTGCGCACCGGCAGCCAAAAGGATTCCACCGAACAGCCCAGCCTGATGAAGCCCTATTACCTCAGCCGGGACGACTGATCCCCCTGCAAACGTCACGTGGGCCTCCGGCAAAGCCGGAGGCCCACGTCGGTCTGTCAAAGGCCTCCCGCAGGAGGGCCTTGCGGCGTTTCGCCGTCCGAAGACGGCGGTGTAAAATCGAAATCCGCCTTTTCCGGGGCCACAGCCGCACCGGCCTGCGCGAAACAGGCGCCGCCGGCGCAGGTCCTCACGCTGCGGCCTCAGAACGTGGCGTTCCCCGCAAAGGATCGGCCGGTAATTCGGCCGGAAACCGAGGCGAAACTTTCGTGCAGCCTCCCCCCAAACGCGGCCAAGCCCCTTTTTCAACCGGCCGGCGTGCGCCGGTCAGCCCGCCCCGCCGGCGAGGCACCAGAGCAGCAGGGCCGCCTGAAGCAGCAGGATGGCAGGCAGGCCAAACCGAAACTGCCAGTGCCGGGTCTTGTGCCGGAAGGCCCACATCCCCAGAAGCGCGCCGGGAGCGCCCCCCAGCAGTGCCGCCAGGAAAAGGGTGCGCTCCGGCACGCGCCAGTCCCCCCGGCGGGCGCGGCGCTTGTCCGCCCCCATCAGGAGAAAGGCGGCGAGGCTGACGCACAGCACATATCCCGCCGCCCCGATCCAGTGGGCGGCGAGCCACGCCCTCACGGCCGCACCCCCAGGGCGGACACCAGGCCGCCCCGCTTGCGGGTGGTCTCCAGCCAGAGGGCCAGGTCGATCTCCAGCTCCCTGCCGCTGTCCAGGATGACGGCCCGCTCCCCTTCCAGGGCGACGATGGTGACCCAGTGCCACCAGTCCAGGTCCTTCACCTTGCCGTTGTGCAGGTTCAGGAAGGCCACCGGGCACTCCCGCTCCAGGCTGTCCCGCACGAAACGGGCCACCGCGGCATACTCCGGGCGCTTGGTGCGGGCGGCGGGGATCTCCAGCCGGGCAGGGGAGAGCGCGATCCCCCGCGCCCCGGCATAGGCCTCCATGCCCCGCTGCATCAGCTCCGGCTTGTTCAGCCCGTGATGCCGGGGCGTCACATAGTCCCACACCCGGCACATCAGCGCCGTAAACTCCCTCCGGCCGCTCACGTCCCCGGGGCACAGAGGCGCCAGGGCGGCATGGGCGCGGGCCAGGTAGGCAAAGACCACCGCTGCCGCCGTGGGGCCGCAGCCCGCCATGCGCTGCCACCCCTCGGGGAACCACTCCTGATCCGCCCCACGGGTGACCGCGCCGCCGGGGCCGGTGATCTCCAGATATTCGGGATGCTGCAGGGATATGCGCTCGCTCAAAACGGCATCTGCCTTTCTTTGGGAATTCCCCTTTTGCTTATCAGTATAGCAGACCTGTCAAGGCCGAAGCACGACCGCGTTTTGCACGAAATCAGGGATCGTTGACGGCGGCGCTTAGCGTCGGCGGGGCAGTCCTTGTCCAGAGCCGCACCGCTGTGTGCGATCGTTTATTCCGTCCCGTTCCGCGGCTGCAGCCAATGCCCCCAGCGGTAGTAGATCAGCACGGCTGCGGAAGTGACCGCCCAGGTGATGGGATAGCTCAGCTCCACAGCCTCGATGGTGTGATGGGCCGGCACCACGGTAAACAGCCACACCAGCCGCAGCACGCACACGCCGAACACCGAGATGAGCATGGGCACCATGGATCTGCCCGCTCCCCGGATCGCGCCGGGGAGCAGCTCCACCAGGATATACGTGATATAGCAGGGCGCCAGAAAGCGCACCATGGCCACGCCGATCTCCAGCACGTCCGGGTCGGGGGAGAATATGCTCAGGATCGGCCGGGCAAACACGGTCATGGCGGTGCTGAGGAGCACGGTAAAGCCCGCGCTCATGCCTACCGACACCCGCACGCCCTTCTTCAGCCGGTCGTATTGGCCCGCGCCGTAGTTCTGCCCGGCAAAGGTCGTGATGGCCAGGGCCATGGCGTTGATGGACATCCAGAAGATCACGTCCATTTTGCCGTAGGCGGTCCAGGCGGCTACGGCGTCGGTGCCGAAGGAGTTGATCGCAGCCTGGATGACGATGTTGGAGGCGGAGTACATCACCGACTGAAGGGCGGCGGGCACGCCCACCCGCATGGCATCCTTCAGCGGAGCGCCGTACAGCCGCAGCTGCCGGGGGAAAAGCTGATAGGCCTGCCCCTGCGAGCGCATCAGGGAGAGCACCACCAGCACGGCGGAGAGCAGCTGGGAGAGCACCGTGGCCAGGGCCACCCCCAGCACCGCCAGCCCGAAGCCCACCACCAGCACCAGGTCCAGCACGATGTTGCACAGCGAGGCGGCAATCAGGAAATAGAGCGGCCGCCGGGCATCCCCCACCGCCCGGAGCACACCGGTGCCCATATTGTAGACCACATTGGGGATCATGCCCAGAAAGTAGATCCGCTGATAGAGGATGGCGCCGGGCAGCGCTTCCTCAGTGGTCCCCATGGCCCGGAGGGACCAGGGCGTCAGCAGGAAGCCCGCCGCCATAAAAAAGGCGCCCAGCAGCAGGGAGAGGAGCATGGCGGTATGGACGCTCCGAAAGACCTCCGGGCCCCGGCGGGCGCCGTAGTGCTGGGCGATGATGACCACCGCGCCGCTGGCAAGCCCGGTAAAGACGCCCACCGTCAGGTTGACTACCACCCCGGTGGAGCCCACGGCGGCCAAAGCGGTCTTGCCCACAAAACGGCCCACCACGACCGTGTCCACGGTGTTATAGAGCTGCTGAAAAAACGTACCGAACCACAGGGGGAAAAAGAAGGCCAGCAGCTGTTTCCAGATGACCCCCTGGGTGATGTCGCCGCTGTTCTGCCGCAGGATACCCATACGACCTCCTATCCATCGTCATCCGCATCATCAAGCATCGCTCCGCCGCCGCGCGGCGCAGCCAGATAATTCTACACGCTTTGCCCGGGAAATACAAGGGGACGGTCTCATTTTGGCGCCCTCTTGTATTTTTCGCGGGATTCCTATATAATATTGGGGCGAATTTACCCTCAGCGAACAAGGCGCACCGCGTGTTCCGGCTGCGTTTTCAGGCGCGGAACCACCCGACGGCACAGGCCGCGAATCCGGATGGGAGCTCCGCGCGGAACAACGGCGCCGCCCTTTGTCCGCTGAAGGCTGCGAAAGAGGGGCTATACGCCATGAAATTAGGTATCGTGGGCCTGCCCAATGTGGGCAAATCGACCCTGTTCAACGCCATCACCAACGCCGGCGCGGAGAGCGCCAACTACCCCTTCTGCACCATCGACCCCAACGTGGGCGTGGTAGCGGTCCCGGATGCGCGGCTGGACAAGCTCAGCGCAATGTACCACCCGAAAAAGACCACCCCGGCCGTCATCGAGTTTGTGGACATTGCCGGTCTGGTGAAGGGGGCCTCCAAGGGGGAGGGCCTGGGCAACAAGTTTTTGGCCAACATCCGGGAGTGCAGCGCCATCATCCACGTGGTACGCTGTTTTGACGATGAAAACGTCATCCACGTGGAGGGCTCCACCGATCCCCTGCGGGACATCGGCATCATCGACATCGAGCTCATCCTGGCCGACGTGGAGATGGTAGAGCGGCGCATCGACAAGGCCCAGAAAGCCGCAAAGGGCGACAAGCGGTACCTGCACGAGGTGGAGGTGTTCTCCGCATTGAGGGACTGGCTCAACGACGGCAACTCGGCCCGCTCATTTGCCTGCGGCGAGGAGGACGCCGAACTGATCGCCACCTCGGAGCTTCTGTCCCTCAAGCCCATCATCTACGCCGCCAACCTGGATGAGGACGGCTTTGCCGACCACCAGAACAACCCCTACTATCAGCTGGTGGCCGATCTGGCCGCCCGGGAGGGGGCCCAGGTCATTCCCGTGTGCGCCAAGCTGGAGGCGGAGATCGCCGAGCTGGAGCCGGAGGAGAAAAAGGAGTTCCTGGAGGAGCTTGGAATTCCGGAGTCCGGTCTGGACCGGCTCATTCGCGCCAGCTACGCCCTGCTGGGGCTGATCTCCTTCCTCACCTCCGGCGAGGACGAGTGCCGTGCCTGGACCATTACCCGGGGCACCAAGGCCCCGCAGGCCGCGGGCAAGATCCACACCGACTTCGAGCGCGGCTTCATCCGGGCGGAGGTCATCGCTTTTGACGATCTGACGGCCTGCGGCACCATGTCCGCGGCCAAGGAAAAGGGGCTCGTGCGCTCCGAGGGCAAGGAGTACGTCATGAAGGACGGCGATATCGTCCTCTTCCGCTTCAACGTCTGACCGCCCTTTTCCGGCGGCTCCCGCGCATGATCCCGCCATACGGAATCCCGGGACGAAACGCGCCCACGGGATTCCACGCCTGCCGGGCGGCTTCGCCCGGGCGTCCGCTCTTTCTTTGCCCTTGGAGCCGTTTGGCTCGTTTGGATTGACAAGAGGGGCGAACTATGGTAAAAAATATATGGTGAATTTCAATAATTGAATTTATATGCCAGGTTGAGCCGAATTTGTCCGCGCTCCGGCAGCACTTGTGTAATGGAGGATCCGAATGGCTGAAAAGGTGACGCGGACCAATCAATCCGCAGATAAGATATTTGACGTGGTGGAGACCATGGTGCGCAACGGCGCGCCCATGCGCCTCAACGATATCGCAAAGCTGAGCGGGATCCCGCAGAGCACCGCTTTCCGCATGATCAATGCCCTGCGGGAGCGTGGATATGTGATCCAGGATGAAAATTCGGCCAAATACACCCTTTCCCTGAAATTTTCCCTGATCGGGGACATGGTGCGGGCCAAATTCGATCTGCGCGACCTGGTACACCCCTATATGCTGAACATCGCCGCCAGCTGCGACGGGATCTGCTACCTGGCCATCCCGCAGCAGCAGGAACTGGTCTACATCGACATGGTGAGCCCTCCCGGCTCGGTGCTGACGCGGATGCCCTTTATCGGCAAGCATGTGCCCCTGCACTGCGGCGGAAACGGGATCATCATCCTGTCCGGCTATTCCGATGCCCAGCTGGAGGAATACCTCCGCCAGGCCAGTTACGACAAACCCTCCCCCAAGACGGTGACCGATCCGGAGAGCATCCGGGCAAAGGTGAAGGAGGTCCAGCAGCTGGGGTACAGCTTCTGTACCGAGCAACTGGAGAGCGGGAACGGCAGTATTGCCGTCGGACTGCGCAACCATCTGGGCCAGATCATCGCCGGGCTGAGTGTAGGCGGCCCCATCGAGCGCCTGACGGACGAATATGTCCGTCACGCCCTGCCTCATCTCCGGCATGCCGCGGAAGAGATCTCCGCGCAGTTGGCATACAAAGCCCTCTGATACGAGGTCATATTATCCCAGCCAAGCGGCCGGCGCAGTACTGCGCCGGCAGCTTTCGTCATCTTTGGGCGCTGTATCTCCAAATTAGATCCCATGTTTTTGAGAATCCCATCCGTTTTACTTAATGCACAAATTTTAACTCGACATTTTATACAAAAACTCGATTTTATTTTTTATTTAAAAAACTATATTGACCAAATCTAAAATTAGTGCTAAATATATGGCATAGATATTCAATAATTGAAATTGAATATCAACCAATATTCTTGAGGAGGAGTACCAATGAAAAAGACGATTGCTCTATTGCTGGCGCTTGTCATGTCCCTGTCCCTCGCGGCCTGCGGCGGCGGAAGCGGAAGTGGAAGCGCAGCTCCGTCGCCCTCGCCCGCATCAGAACCCGAGTCCTCCGATACGCTGACCAACGTGGGTGACATCGAGTCCGGCGCACAGGGCGAAGCGGCCCTGGACTTTGGCGATTACACGCCCGAGAACCCCCTGACCATCAAGCTGGCCACCCCCCAGAGCAACGAAAAGAGCCATCTGAACGTGCTGGCCAACGCCTTTAAGGAGCGGGTGGAGACCTGGACCGACGGCGCCGTCATCGTGGACCTCTACATGGGCTCCATGGGCTCCGACCGTGAGATCGTGGATCAGGTCATCGCCGGTACCCTGGAGATGGGCGTGAACAATACCGCTATCATGGCCAACTACAACCGTCTCTTCGACGTGCTGGACCTGGCCTACCTCATCAAGGATTACGACGACGTTTACGATGTGATGGCCTCCGACGTATGGGCGGACATGCTGGGCGAGTTCTCCAGCACCGGCGCCAGCCTGCTGGCCCTGCAGTGCATCGGCTTCCGCACCATCTGCACCACGGAGAATGCCGGCCCCGTCCATAACATGTCCGAGCTGGCCGGAAAGACCATCCGCATCACCGAAGGCCCCATCTTCCTGGACGACTACAATGCCTGGGGCGCCGCGCCCGTGTCTATGAGCGCCAGCGAGATCATGCCCGCCCTCCAGAACGGCACCATCGACGGCGTGGACCACGTGCCCGTGACCCTGTACACCGGCAACGGCCAGGGCGAATACATCAAGTATGTGGCCGTGACCAACCAGGCCGCCCACTTCAATGGCCTGGACATCAACAACAAGTTTTATGAGGGCCTGCCCGCGGACCTCCAGGCCCTCATCCAGAAGGCCGCCTCCGAGGCCGCCGAGTTCCGCACCCAGGCCCTGCAGGCGGACAACGAGACCTATGTCCAGAAGCTTACCGATGAATACGGCATCACCTTCTACTACCCCACCGAGGAGGAGATTGCACAGCTGCAGGAGGCGGTGCAGCCCGTCTACGAAAACTTCGTCTCCACCCACGAGTTCGGCAGCTACGCCGCCGCCATCGCCGAGATCTGCGCCGCCAACTGAGCGCGCGGCCCGGTACTCACCCATTGAACAAAACGTAACGTGCGGGATAGCAGCCTGGACAGTGCGGGTGTGCTGTTCGGGCTGCCATCCCCCTTTATGGGGCGGTAAGCGTATTTTTCAACAGAGGGGTATCTGCTATGAAAGCTATGAAAACAATCACCGGTGTGCTGCTGAAGGTTTTGGATGTGCTCTCCATCGTCCTGATGGTGGGAATGGTGGTCTTTCTGCTGATCCAGCTTGTGGCGCGGGCCGTGTTTACCCACGGTTTTTCCTGGACGGAAGAGTCCGCCAAGATCTGTCTGATCATGCTGGCCTATGTGGGTGCGTCTATGACCTCCGTTAACGGCGTGCATGTGAACATCACCATTCTGAACGACGCCCTGCACAGCGCCAGGGGCCGCAAGGTCCTGTTCGTGCTCCAGCAGCTGCTGGCGATGGTGTTCCTGGTGCTGGTGTTCGTATTCAGCTTCCCGGCGCTGGAGATCGCCAGCAAATCCGTCACCACCAACACGCACATCAATAACGCCATCATTTACTCCATCATCCCCATCTCCTGCGTCATCATGTTTTTCGGCCATCTGGCCAAGATTGTCCGCCAGTTTGCCTCCGCTGAGTATGTGGCCATCGTGGACGAGGACCGCCAGGAGGGGAAACCGGAACGCAAAGAGGAGGACGGCGACAAATGAATTCGATTCTCGTATTTCTGGTGGTATTGGTCGTTCTGCTGCTCATCGGCGCGCCCGTGGCCACCTCCTTCGGCCTGAGCTCGATCGTCTATATCCTGATGCAGAGCGTCCCCCTCTCCATTGTGGCCCAGCGCATGATCTCATCGGTGGATTCCCTGACCATCATGTGCGTGCCTCTGTTCATCCTGGCCGGCGAGCTTATGGGCGCCGGCGGCATTGCCAAGCGCCTGGTGCGGGTCATTAATCTGATCTTCGGCAACGTTACGGGCGGCCTGGCCCTGGTCACCGTGGTGGTGTGCGCCTTCTTCGCCGCGCTGACCGGATCCGCCATGGCCTGCTCGGTCGCCATCGGCTCCATCATGCTGCCCTATATGCTGGACGCGGGCTATGACCGTAGGTTCTCCGCCGCCATCATCGCCTCCGCCGCCTGTCTGGGCCCCATCATCCCGCCCAGCACCTCCCTGATCGTCTACGGCGCCACCGCTCAGGTGTCCATCGCCAAGCTCTATCAGGCCGGCCTGCCCTCCGGCCTGATCATCGGCGCCGCTCTGGTGCTGGTGGCCCTGTGGGGCTGCCGCAGGCACGGCTACAAGGGCCTGCCCAAGACCTACGGCCTCAACGAGCTGAAGGGCTTCGAGCACATCCAGCCCGGGGACAGGCTGACCGGCAGGCAGATCCTGCGGATCGTCGTGGACGCCATTCCCGCCATCATCGCCCCCGTCATTATCCTGGGCTCCATGTTCTGCGGCATCGCCACCCCCACCGAGTCCGCCGTGGTGGCCGTGGTCTACTCCTTCATCGTGGGCGTGTTCGTCTACCGGGAGTATGAGATCCGCGACGTGATCAAAGTTCTGCGCAAGACCTGCAAGGGAACCTCCACCGTGCTCTGGATCATGTGCTGCGCGGGGCTGTTCTCCTGGGTGCTCACCTATTCCAAGATCCCCGACAAGGTGGTCGCCAGCCTGGCGCCGGTGGCCGAAACGATGGGCTCCTGGGTGGTCATGCTGCTGGTCATCGTCATCGTACTGATCATGGGGTGTTTTATGGGTACCTCCCCGATCATCCTCATCGTGGTGCCCCTGTTCCAGAGCCTGTTCGTGAAGCTGGGCTACAACATGGTGCACTGGGGCACCGTCATTTCCATCGCCTGCTGTATCGGTATGATCACGCCGCCCTTCGGCAACGTCCTGTTTACCACCATGGCGGTCACGGACACCAAGCTGCATGAGCTGGCGGGCGCCGCGGCGCGCTATATCGTCGCCATGGTCGTGGGACTGCTGCTGATCGCATACATCCCCGCGCTGATCATGTGGGCGGTCTGACGCCGCGGCACAAAACAGGAGAGAGAAGGGAAGCAGAATGGACGTCATCGTTATGCACGCCAACAGCGAAAAAATGCCCCTGAAGATCCGGGCGTGCCATCTGGAGCAGATGCACCGGCACGCGGATCATGTATACTACTTTAAAAACGAGGAAGAGCTGCTCGCCAGCGGCGCTGATGCGGAGGTGCTCTTCGCCTGGGGCGGGACCGGCAAGCAGCCCGAGACCTTCTGCCGGCAGTCCCGCCGCCTGAAATGGTTCAACTCCTTCTCCGCCGGGGTCAACCCGCTGATGGAATGCGGCATCAAGGACCTGGACATCATCATTACCAATGCCGCCGGCATCCATGGCAAGCCCATGGGCGTCACCACCATGGGCTATGTGATCTCCTACCTGCGCAAATTCCCGCTGATGCTGGAGAATCAGAAAAAGCACATCCGGCAGAAGCCGGATGCGCTGCCCGAAGAGCCGGAGGGGAAGACGCTGGGCATCGTGGGCGCGGGAGCCATCGGCTCCGAGGTGGCCAAGTACGCCAAGGCCCTGGGCTTCCGGGTCATCGGCGTCAAGCGCAGGGCGGTGCCGTTGGAGCACTATGACCGGGTCTACTCCAACCAAGACCTGGACCTGGCACTGGGCCAGATGGACTTCGTAGTGATCCTGACCCCCCTGACGCAGGAGACCCGCGGCCTGTTCGATGCCGGCCGTCTCGCCGCCTGCAAGCCGGGCGCGTACCTCATCAATATTGCCCGGGGTCCGGTGGTGGAGACCGCCGCCCTGATCCAGGCGCTCCGGAGCGGGCATCTGGGCGGCTGCGCCCTGGACGCCATCGACGAGGCCGACCTCCCCGCGGACAGCCCGCTCTGGGACATGCCCAACGTATTCCTCACGCCCCAGTATTCCGCCACCAGCCCCCTGTATGTGGACCGGGCGGTGGAACAGTTCCTGGAAAACCTGGACAACTTCCGGGCCGGCCGGCCGCTGTTCAACGTGATCGACGTGGCCTCCCTGCGCTGAACGGCCGGGCGCAGATCGGCCCAATGGAAAGGAGCGCCAACGACATGCCGGAATGGAACCTGGCGGGCCCGCGCTATAAGTATCCCGTCTCCAGCGCGGAGCTGGAGCGCCGCCTGTCGGCGGTACAGGCCGCCATGCGGGACAAGGGCCTGGACTGCTGCATTGCCCAGACCCAGAGCACCATTTTTGACAGCATCACCCGTTATCTGACGGATTCCGCCGCCAATCCCTACAGCACTACCCTGCTCATTCCCGCCCAGGGCGGGCTGGTCCTGATCAACCACGGGGTGGAAATGGACCCCGCGCCGATCCCTCCCACCCTGCGCAACGTGGAAAAACTCATCCGCAAGCCCTACTGCCAGCCCTTCGGCTGCACCGACGGGATGATCGGCGCCGTGCTCTCCCGTGAGATCCGCTCCCGCGGTTTTCGGCGCATCGGCGTGATCCTCCGGCAGCTGATGAGCGCGGATACGCTGGAGGGGGTCCGGGAAGGCGTACCCGGCTGCGAGCTGGTGGATTTCACGGCGGAATTCAGCCGCATCAAAGCGGTCAAAAGTCCGGAAGAGTGGGCGCTGATCGACCGCTGTCTGCGCGCCCATGAGCAGCTCATGGCCATGGTCCCGGCGCTGCTGCGGCCGGGGCGCATGGAGTATGAGGTGCTGGCCGATCTGGAGCACGCCTCCCGCTACCTGTGCTGCGACTGGCTGGGCAACGTGGCTGTGGGCTCCGCCCCCGGCGGCGGCGGCGTCCCCTTCCACCAGAACCCGGCCGCCAACCGCCGCATCGAACGGGGAGACGGCGTCACCGTGATGATCGAGGTGTCCGGCCCCGGCGGGATCTATGGGGAGCTGGCCCGCACCTTCTGTCTGGGCGAGCCCGCCCCCGCCCTGCTGGAGCTGTACGAGACCGCCAGGGACGTACAGCATGCCGTGGCGGCGGCGGCCCGGCCCGGAGTCACGGGCCGGGCGCTGAACGAGGTGTTCGACGACTTTGTCACCGCCCGGGGGATCGCAAAAAACGGCCGCTTTGCAGGCCACGGCCAGGGCTACGATATGATGGAAGCCCCCGTCATCTGCCCCCAGGAGGAGATGGCGCTGGAGGAGGGCATGTTCCTGGCCATCCACCCGGAACTGATGCGGGACGGACAGTTCGCCATCTGCTGTGACAACTTCCGCGTCGCCGCCGGCGGCGCCGAACGGCTCACCCGCACGGAACAGAGGATATTTGCCCTGGAATTTTAACGACACCAAATTGAGGGGATAACATGACGAACCGAATTGATTTTGAAGCACACTATTACTTTCCGGAGCTGATGGATTATTTCTCCACCCGGACCGATTATCCCATGTATGACCGCGCGACCAGGACCTTCCGCCGCAGCGACGATTTTACCCTCCGCCATCCCTACCGTCTCACCCACCTGGAGGAGTCCCTGGACGAGCGGATCCGGATCATGGACGCCCACGGCGTCCGCATGCAGGTGCTCAGCGTCTCCTCCGGCATCGACTTTCTGTCTCCGGAGGAGAGCGTGGAATGGTGCCGGAAGGCCAACGATTACCTCTACGAGGGGATGCGGAAGTATCCCGGCCGCTTCCAGGGCTTTGCCGCCCTGCCGGTGGCGGATCTCGACGCCTCCCTTCAGGAGCTGGAGCGGTGCATGAAGGAGCTTGGCTTTCTGGGCTGGCTGGTCGATTCCAACTTCGGCGCCTCCCATATTGACGACGACTGCTACTTCCCGCTGCTGAAGAAGCTGGCGGACTATCACGGCGCGCTGTACATCCACCCCACCCAGCCCATCGACGAGCGGATGAAGGGCCTGGGCCCCCAACTGGCCGCCGCCCCCTTCGGCTTCGGCATCGACGTGTCGGTAGACCTGATGCGCATGATCTGCAAAGGCATCTTTGACCGTCTGCCCACACTGAAGGTCCTCATCGGCCATATGGGGGAAATTTTCCCCTATACCATGCGGCGCATGAATGAAAAGATCCGCGGCTACCACAGCATCGCGCCCGCCGTCAACCGGCAGCTGCCGGAATATTACTTCCGTCACAACATCTGGGTCACCACCAGCGGCGATTTCTGCCCCAGCGCCCTGCGCTGTGCCGTGGACGTGCTGGGGCTCGACCGGATCCTGTTTGGGACCGACTACCCCTATGAGTATCCCGAGGCGGTGGACGAGTTCTTTGACGCAGTGCCGATGAGCAAAAACGACCTGGATCAGATCTTTTTCGGCAACGCTCAGGCCATTTTCCCCCAAATCTGAACACATCGCCCGGTAAAAGAGGCCGCCGGGCGGGTGGCCCCCTTCCCGTCCGATCCTTTTTTGCATAAAAACGCCCCGCGCCTTCCGAGAAGGCGCGGGGCGTTTCTTCAGTCAAACAGGTCTTTGGCCTTGGTGTAATTGAATACCGGTCCCTCCAGGCACACATAGGTCTCGTTGATCTTGCAGTGCCCGCATTTGCCCACGGCGCAGGACATCTTGCGTTCAAAGGAGACCCAGATCTTTTCTTCCGGCACGCCGGCGCTGCGGCATGCCAGCGCGGCAAAGTGCATCATCACCGGCGGGCCCACGATGACCACGTTATAATCCGCAAAGCGCGCAAAGGGGATGGCGGGGATATGAGCGGTGACCATGCCCGTTTGAAAGCCGGGCGCCTGCATGGTATCCAGCGTGGCCACCGTATGGAACCGGCCCTTGAACTTCTCCAGCTCCTCGGTAAACAGGACGCAGTCCAGGTCCTTGAATCCGGCGATCAGATGGACGGAGCGGCACACCTCCGGGTGGTCGTAAAAGTGATTGAGCAAGGTCTTCACTGGAGCCATGCCGGTGCCGCCGCAGATCACCACCAGATCTTTTCCCTCAAACTCCTCCACCGGGAAGGAATTTCCATAAGGCCCCCGCATGAAAAGCAGGTCTCCCGCGCCCAGACCGAAGATCCCCTCTGTGAGACGGCCCACCTTTCGGATGGTGAATTCCACCCAGCCTTCCCCCTTGCCGCTGACGGAAATGGGAGCCTCGCCCACCTTGGGGATGGAGAGCTGAAAAAACTGGCCGTGGCGGGTCTCGCCCTCGTAGGCCACCCGGAAGGTATATTCCGCGCGGGTCTCCTTGACGACCTTCAGGATCTTATGGGGCGCGGGCAGCATGATGTTGTTCATTTGTGTTCCGCCTCCTGTTCCAGGGCCTGTGTAAAGCCGCAGACCGCGTCGTAGAACGAGATGTCCTTCGGACAGCGCCGGTCGCACCGGCCGCAGCCCACGCACATGTGCTCTTCGCCGCCGAAGCGGGCCTTGTAATCGTAGACCTTGTGGAGCACCTTGAAGCGCATATTGGCTCCCGGCGTACTCCGGGCCCGGTGCCCCCCGGCCGTGGCGGTAAAGTCACGGAGCATGCAGGAGGACCACACCCGCCGCCGCTCGCCGTCCCGGCTGGTCTCGTTGTAGATCACATCCACCGTGTCGAAGCAGGAGCAGGTGGGGCAGACGGTGTTGCACCCGCCGCAGCCGATGCACTGCTCGTCATACCGCTTCCAGAAGTCCAGGCCGCTGGCGGTCTTCAGCGTCTCCCGGTCGGGGATGACGGGCAGGCGGGCGGCACGCCGGTTCTCCTCCACAAAGCCCGGGGTATACGCGCAGGCGTCGGCCCCCTCAAAATAGGGTGCGAAGGCCGGGTCCTTCACCTGTACCAGCGCGCCGCCCTCCTCCAGGCGCAGGGCCAGACTGTAGTCCTCGGTCCGGTTGCTGCCCATGCTGACGCAGAAGCAGGTATCCCAGCCGCCGCCGCACTCCAGCAGGAGGAAGCGTACCTTTTCCCGCAGGCGCCGGTAATAGACGTCCTGCTCCCCGCCGTTCCCCAAAAAGATCTGGTCCAGCCGCCGGACGGCGTTGATGTCGCAGGGCCGGGCAAAGATCAGGATCTCACGCTGGTCGGAGAGCACGCTCTCCCGGCACGCATCGTCCTGAAAGTACAGCATGGTCTGGTTGACGGGGTAGAAGATCTCCTTGGCGGAAAAATCGGAGGGCGCGTCGGTAACGATCTCAGCCGCCGAGCGGATGGGGGCGTAGCGCACCAAATCGCTCCCCGCCCTGGCGCCCCGGCCGGGAAAGCGTTTGGGGGCGTAGATGCGGTACTCTTTCCCCAGCGCCTCCAGGATCCGGTCCAGCGCCGGGGTGCTGACGCGGCAGCTGAACGGGGACGGCGCGTTCTCCTCCGCCTGCAGAAGGCCCTCCTCCAGCTTCAGCCAGCCCAGGGTCAGCTGGGCCACGCAGCGGTAGAACCCGGTCCCGGCGCAGCGCTGCAGATCCGCGCAGAAGGCCGGGACCCAGGTCAGCAGGTGCTCCTCCAGGAAGGCGCGCTGCTCCGCGCGTTCGGCCCCCTCCCGGCACAAAAGGGCCATATAGGCCAGCTCATAGGCGATGTGGTCCTCCATCAGCTCGGAGGAATCTGTGTCGATGCGTACTCCGTGGGCGGCATAGAGGGACTTTACCCGCTCCCACGCGTCCTGCATCACCAGCCGCTTGGGGCTGGTGTACACCGATTCGTAGGGAAAGGCCGCGCAGCCCTCGGCGCTGCCGGCCCCCAGGAATACCCGGGCAAAATCCACGGCCAGCGCGTCCAGCGCGTCCTCTGTGCCGGCGCTCAGCCAGCGCTCCAGGGCGCGGTAGCCCGCCTCCAGCTCCGGCTGGGGGCAGTTTTGGGGAAAGGTCATGCCGCGCAGCCGCTCCAGCAGGGGGGCGTCCACCTCCTGCCGGTACAGGCGGGAGAGCAGGCGGTACAGCCCTTCCCGGGCGGCGTTCAGCTCAGGATGTGTCATCCGTTGCGCCCTCCTTTCGCAGTTTCCAGCTCCTGGGGCAGCGCGTCCACCCACTTGTCCCGGCGCAGGATGTAGCGGATGGACGGTCCGTTGCCAAGGTCCCGCAGGGAATGGACCTTCTCCGCCGGGACGGAAGCGAGCAGGCGTGAGACCTCGCTTTCGGGGTCGTCCAGGTCTCCGAAGCGCAGGGCCCCGCCGGCGCAGTTGCGCACGCAGGCCGGCAGCTCCCCCTGCGCCCGGGCGGCGATGCAGGTGTCGCACTTGTCCATAACCCGCAGCTCCTGATTAAACGTATTGGCCTGGTAGGGGCAGGCCTCCCCGCAGCTGCGGCAGCCAATGCACTGCTCCCGGTCGATGAGCACCACGCCCTCCTCCCGGTTCTGCCAGCAGGCCCCGGTGGGACAGACCTGTACGCAGGGCGGGTCGGCACACTGCTGGCACGGGGTGGGCAGGAAATACATCTGCACGTCGGGATAGCTCCCCATGGGGCCTACCGTGCGCACCAGCGTGCGGTTGGCCCCCAGCGCCACGCCGTTCTCCTGCTTGCAGGCCACCTGGCACCCCTTGCAGCCAATGCAGCGGTCCAGGTCGATCACAAAACCATGTTTCATACGCGCACCTCCGGAGTCGGTTCGGTGGGCTGCGGCAGCCAGGGCTTGAAGTCCTCCGGCTTGAGCCACACGCCCTCCGGCGGGCCCTCCGCCTTGGTGACCTTTACCAGAAAGCCCCGCAGGGTATAGGTGCCCACCACGTCGTTGAAGGGGGCGTCGGCCTTGGTGAGCATGTTCACGTTCATCTCCCGCCAGCCGTGGGTGGGAGTGTTCAGCTTCTCCGGGTTCCAGAAGCGCTCCATGCACACCGTGCCCGGGTTGATGCCCTCGGTGACCCGGGCGATGGCCTGGGTCCTGCCCCGCTGGGACGCCACCCAGACCCAGTCTCCGTCGGCCACGCCGCACTGCCCTGCCGCCGTGGGGTGGATCCACAGCTCGGGGGCCGGATAGATCTCCCGCAGCCATGGGATGTTGCGCAGCGTACCGTGGTGGTAAAAGGGCACCCGCCCGCTGGTGAGCACCAGGGGGTACTCCTTGGCCAGCTCCGTGCTGGCGATGGGGCTTTCATAGGGCTCAAAGTAATAGGGGAGGGGATCGTAGTCCCTGGACGCGGGGGGCAGCTCATACAGGCTGAAGGGCTTGCCCGTGCGGCTGAGCGTGATCATGCTCTCCAGGTACAGCTCCAGCTTTTTGGAGGGCGTGGCGAAGCCCCCGGGCTTGCCGGTCTTGGGATCGTTCTGCCGGTAGACGTAGTAGGAGCGCCACTGGTCCCGGGGCAGGTACTCAAAGGGCGCCTTTTCCTTGAACTGCTTCCAGGTCAGGCCGATGCGGGAGGTAAAGTGGGTAAAAAATTCGTCCATGCTGTCCCAGTAGGCCAGATCCTTCCCCATAAACTCCGGATCGAAGGCCAGCCGGCAGCGCTCATGGCCCAGCTCGGCGCACTTTTTCGCCAGCCGGGACCAGAACAGCGTCTCGTCCATGGTCTCCCACAGGTGGGTCGCCGCCTGACGGGCGAAAAGTTTGTTGCAGGTCTCCACCATCATGTCGGTCTCCAGCCACTCCTCGGCGGGCAGGAGCACGTCGGCATAGGCGGAGAAGGAGGTGGGCGTGGTGTACATGTGGACGATCAGGTCCATGTTCTCAATGGCGGGCAGCCAGCTCTGGCTGTCGGCCACCGCGCCCAGCTTATTGCCGGAACGGTCGATCCACGCCTTGACCGGGTAGGGCTTGCCGGTGATCATGGCGTCCCGGATGCTGGAGGGATGCCCCGCAAACCAGATGTGCAGGCCCTTGTGCTCGTTGGCGCCCAGGCGCTTTTTCAGCTGTTCCTCGGGCAGCATCCGGGCGGCGATGGGCACCGGGTAGTTGGGCATATCGAACAGCCCGCTGGTGCGGAAGCGCTGGAGCAGCGCGCCGGGACGCTCCACATTGCCCATGAGCAGGTCGATGGTGGCCGCCGCCATGGCCGCCTGGACGGAGTTGGCGCCCTGGTCGGTGGCCACTCCGATGGCCAGGCCGCTGGGGCTGTTGTCGGTGAAGAGCCGGATGGCCCGTTCGATCCGCTCTGCGTCCAGCCAGCACAGCTCGGCCGCCTTCTCCAGGGTATACGCCTGCACCCGCTCCCACAAAAGCTGGAAGCCGGTCTTGCAGCGCCGTCCGTCTACGGTGAACGTCCCCTCCAGCGCGGGGTCCAGGGCGTCGTCCCAGGGATAGGGCAGGGGGCGGGGACCGGCCGTCTTCTGATCCCAGACCACAAACGTGTCGGGCTCATCCGGGTCCTGGCTCTTCTCCGCCCGGAGGAGCATCTTGCTCTCCACGTCCACCAGATAGGGCAGGTTGGTCCACTTGCGCACAAAGTCCCGGTCAAAGAGCTTATGCTCCAGGATGTACCGGATCCAGGCGAGCATCAGGGCCACGTCGCTGCCCGGCCGGATGGGCAGCCACACGTCGGACTTGGCGGCGTCCGGGGTCATGCGGGGGTCGACGACCACGGTCTTGACCCCCTTGGCCCGCAGGTCGCTGACCATGCCGCCGCCGCTGGCGGGGCAGGAGTAGGAGGGGGCCGTCCCCCAGAGCACCAGGGTCTTGATGGGGGTCTCGTCGGGGAAGTAGAGCTCCAGCGCGTTGGAATCGGCAATGCTGGGATCCACCCCGCCGTACATCATGGTGTAGGCCAGCACCCGGGGCAGATAGCACTGGGCGCAGCCCGGCTCGAACCAGTTGGGGGTTCCGAAGATGTTGCAGAAGCGGGCGATGCTCCAGATCTCCGGGTTGCCGCCGCCGCCGGTGGAGCAGGCCACCGCCTCCGCTCCGTACTGCTCCCGCACCTTCATCAGGCCCTTTGCGATGTACTCCAGCGCCTCGTCCCAGGAGGCGCGGCGCCACTTGTTTTCCCCCCGCTCACCCGCGCGGATGAGCGGATACTTGTTGCGGTTGGGGTGATAGAGGGCCTGGATGCCCGACAGGCCCTTGGCGCACATGCGCCCCTTGCTCATAGGATCCTCCGGGTTGCCCTGGAGCTTGACCACCCGGCCGTTGCGCACCGTGGCCAGCACGCCGCAGTTGGCGATGCAGGCCCGGCAGCAGGTCTTGACGATCCTGGTCTCGTCCGCCCCGGCCCGGCCCTCTCCCTCCAGCGCCGCAAACGCCGGCGTGTCGTCCTGTGCCGGGCATAGGCCCCCGATCCCGGCGGCAGCCAGAAATTCCGCCTGGCTGAATGTGTTTGCCTGCATAGTCCCCTCCTGTTTCCTTCGGCCGGCGGCTGCGCCGCCAACCGGCATTCCCTTGGTATACCAAAAGTATGCCATAGGGACGTACAAAAAGCAAGCCCTGTTTTTTGTTTTGATCCCCTTGTACGCTACAAAACGAACCGCCCTCGGGCGGCCCGCTGTGGGCCGCCCGGGGGCGGTTTTAAGGACCAGGCGTGGTATGACGAAAAAACCGGATCAAGCGTGTCTGCAGTGGGAAGGACCGTTTCTTTGTCTGTTGTGGTTTTATCGCTTTCCCTGTGTCAAAAAAGGTGATCAACAAAGACATATACTGCGCCTCGCTTCATTTGTTCCTGCGGAAGGGGGCCATCCGGCGGAGGGTTTCTTTCCCGTTTAACGGCAAAGCCGCCCTCAGAATGCCAGTATAGTCAGAACAGGCTGGTCAGCGGCATGGAAATCAGGTACATGGCCACTGGAAGAAGAATAATGGTACAAACCTTTAAGATCAAGCCGGCGCGCACCATGTCTTTAATTTCAATATAACCGGTGCCGAACGCCAGGGCATTGGGCGGTGTCCCGGTAGGCATCATCCAGGCGCAGCCCGCACCCAATGTGACCACAAACATCATCAGGAAGGGGTTGAAGCCCAAGGTGACCGCCAAGCCGTAAATCATGGGCAGGAATGCTACCGCCACCACCAGGTTGGTGCACACTTCGGTCAGCAGCATGACGATGGTTCCCAGTACCAGCAGCATAACGATGGTAGGCATACTGCTGAGGAAACCCATACCGTCGGCGATCCACTCGGCAATGCCGGTCTTGGACATAAGCTGCCCCATGCACGTAGCCCCGCCCAGCAGCAAAAATGTATTCCACGAAATTCCGTTGATCGCCGTCTTAATATCCAGGAGAAATACGCCGCTTTTCAGGTCTACCGGAATCACAAAGAGAATCAGTCCCATAATGACGGCCACCGTCTCGTCGGTCACCAGCGGAAACAGGGCGCTGATGGTATACTTGCGAGTCATAAACGTCAGCATTGCCAGGATAAAGATGACCAAAACCATTTTTTCACCCCGACTCATGGGGCCCAGCGCGCTCAGTTCGTCATCAATAACGCTGCTGTCTCCGACCTTCGTTTCTTTTACCTTAAACAGTTTGCACAGAATTAGCCAAATTACCGGCATCAGTACAATGGTAACGGGTAAGCCGATCTTCAGCCACTCAAAGAAGGTGACCTCCTGTCCGGAGAGTTCCTGCATCAGGGCCACACCGGACACATTGGTACCCGATCCGATCAGGGTGGCCAGGCCCCCGGCGGATGCACCGTATGGAATGGCCAACACAAGCGCCTTGGCCATTCCGTCCTGCATGGTAAGACCAAGCTGCATTACTAGGGCTGCGGCCAGCGGCAACATCATGGCGGTGGCGGTTGTATTGGAGATCCACATGGAGATGACCGTAGTGGCCAGCAAAAATCCCAAGATAATGCGGGTAGGCTTGCCACCCACCAATTTGACTACATGCAGCGCAATACGTTTATGCAGGCCCCACTTGACAATACACGCTGAGAACATAAAAATACCCAAGCACATCATGACAGAGGGATCTGCATAACTGGTGTACAAATTGATATCCAGTTCGGTAACCTTTTTTCCTGCTATCCCCAAAATCGGGCACAAGACCAACGGCAGCAAAGCGGTCATGCCGATGGGGATCGCCTCGGTGACCCACCAAACCACCATCAGCGCCACCAAGGCCAACACACTCTGCCCGACGCGGGGCAGTCCAGGAAGGGACGGGATCAGCAAAATAACCGCAAAGACAAGAATGCCGAGAAACAGGCCGATCAGCTTATAGCGGGGATAGGCAGCCTTTTGATCCGGAGGGGTCTGTAGCTGTGACATTGAGATCATACCTCCCAATTCTCTCTTCTTTTGATTGGACGCACCGCTGCGCATACGGGCATCCCGCGCCAAACGGGCCCAGGCACAAGATTCGCTTTGTCAAGACGATTATGACTTTAGCAAAGCCAGTGCCAACTTTCCAAAAGCGGCGCAATCCCTTCCAACCGCCGGATATCATGCGGGATATCCAGAGGCTCGCCCTTTCGGACGGGTATACTGGCGTAAAGATAAATTAACGCCAGTTTACATTTTCTTGCCTTTTGAAGCGGTATGCTTTATACTCTTGGCAAAAGGAGGGGGTCCCTATGGCTTATTGTATCGGTTTTATCGTCACCGAGGAGGCAGAGAGCGAGATCATTACCCAGGAGGTCTTCCCGGCGGAGGTCGCCCGGCGGGAGGTGCTGGTGCAGACGGTGCGGCCCGGCGAGACGGAAGAGGCCGCCCAAAACCTCCTCCGCGCAGGCGCGCAGGCCCTGGTGGCCCGGGGCGGCAACTTCCGGGACCTGCAAAAGAGCGTCTCCGATGTGCCGCTGGTGGAGCTGGTCATGCGCACGCCGGATGTGCTTCAGGCGCTGAACGGCAGGGTGGAGGACTACGACCAGATCTGGCTGGTGCTCTCCAAATTCGTCCGATTCGATTTCGACAGCTGCCGCGCCCTGCTCCCCGCCAAGGTCCACTGCTTCCGCTACGGGCCGGTGGAGGAGATGCTGGCGTTTCTCGCCTCTCTGGACGCCCCGCTCAACACCCTGATCATCGGCAGCGGTTTCGTGCTGGAGCCCGCCCGCCTGCGGGGCTTTCACGCAGTGCAGATCCGCAACAGCCCGGACGGCGTGCGGGAGAGCTGCACCGATGCCCGCAACATCCTGCGCGAGCGCGACAAGGAGGCCGCCAAGGCCCGGCAGATCGCCACCATCCTCTCCAACATCGAGGACGGCGTGGTGGTGCTGGACGCCAGAAACCGGGTCACACTGTGCAACCGGAAGGGCGAGGAGCTGCTGGGCCTTTCCTTTGCCCGGCTGAAGGGGAGGGAGCTGACCGCCCTGCTCCCCGCCTTTGCTCCGGTGCAGGAGGCCTACCGGCTGGGGAAGCGCTCCGAGCAGCTGGTGCAGACCCAGGAACACTCCCTCTCGGTGAATATGAGTCCCGTCACCGATCTGTCCGACGGCGTACCGGTGGGCGGCGTGCTGCTCACCCTGCGGGACGTGACCAAGCTGCAGGAACTGGAGAAAAACCTCCGCTTCCAGCTGAGCAAAAAGGGGCTGACCGCCCGCTACCGCTTTGAGGACATTTTAACAAAAGAGGAGTCCATGCACGGCCTGATCCAGTGGGCAAGAGACTGCGCCCGCAGCGACAACACCGTGATGATCTACGGCGAGAGCGGAACCGGAAAGGAGCTCTTCGCCCAGTCCATCCATAACGCCAGCCCCCGGAGGGACTATCCCTTTGTGGCCGTCAACTGCGCGGCCCTGACGGAAAACCTGCTGGAGAGCGAGCTGTTCGGCTATGTGGCCGGCGCCTTTACCGGGGCCCGGAAGGAGGGCAAGGCAGGCCTGTTCGAACTGGCTCACCGGGGCACCATCTTCCTGGACGAGGTCAACAGCATGTCCCCCAGCACCCAGGCCAAGATCCTCCGGGTCATTGAGCAGAAGGAGGTCATGCGGCTGGGCTCGGACTATATCATACCATTAGATGTACGCATCATTACAGCGGCAAATGAAAATCTGATCCAGATGGTGAAGCGGGACGCCTTCCGGCGTGATCTGTTCTTCCGGCTCAATGTGCTGGAGGTGCGGATACCACCCCTGAACCAGCGGCCGAAGGATATCCTCTTCCTGTTTCGCAGCTTCGTCTCCCAGCTCCAGGGCCGCCCCCTGCGGGAGGTGAAGCTCTCTCCGGAGCTGGAGCGCGCCCTGCTGGAGCACAACTGGTGGGGCAACGTGCGGGAACTGCGCAACGCCGCCCAGCGCTATACCGTCCGCGGCAGCGGCGCAGGGGACGACCTGGAGGCTCTGTTCCCCGAAAGTCCCGACGGGGCCGAGCCGGCTCTGGTGGACGACGACCTGCACCTGGACCTGCGGGAGCTGGACCGGGTGGTGGAGGGGCTGGTCATCCAGTCCCTGTTCAACCGGGGCCTCACCAAGACCCAGACCGCCAAGGCGCTGGGCATCAGCCGCACCGCCCTGTTTAAAAAGCTGGAAGGGCAGAAGGAGCGCCAAACATAAATAACGGAGCGCGGGCAAGCCGTAGGCTTGCCCGCGCTCCGTTATTTCAAAACCGTTAACCAGTGTTAAGAAAACAAAACATTTGCTCCGGCCGCCCACTCCTGCTTTCCTTCAGACCCGTTCTGTTTTCAAGCGTTTCCCGCCTTTTCCAGACTTGGCACGCTGTTTGCGATGAACCTGGGTGAGCATCAATTCCAAGCAACGGAAAGGCAGGATGAAAAAAGAATGAGCGAGCGTTTGTTAGACGGTATCCGGGTACTGGACTTCACTCAGTTCCTGGCAGGCCCCTATTGCAGTCAGTTCCTGGCCGACATGGGCGCCGAGGTCATCAAGGTGGAAAATTTGAAGAGCGGCGGCGACTTTGTCCGCAACGCCCAGCCCCGCGAGCCGGAGGGCGGCCTGAGCATGTATTTCGGCAACCTCAACCGCAACAAGAAGGGCGTGGCCCTGGACCTGAAGAGCGCCGGGGGCAAGGAGCTGTTCGCCAAGCTGGTCGCCTCGGCCGACGTGCTGGTGGAAAATATGCGCCCCGGCGTCATGGCCAAGCTGGGCTTTGGCTATGAGGCGTGCCGGCGCCTCAACCCCGCGCTGATTTTCGCTTCAGTCTCCGGCTTTGGCCAGTATGGTCCCAACTCCTACCGGCCGGGCTACGATCTGATCGCCCAGGCCATGGGCGGCTCCATGAGCATCACCGGCTGGCCGGGCAGCGAGCCCACTCGGGCTGGCATGGCCATCGGCGACCTGATGGCGGGTCAAAACCTCTGCATCGCCATCTGCGCCAGCCTCTACAAGCGCCGGGAGACCGGAAAGGGCCAGCAGATCGACGTGGCGCTGGTGGACTCCATTTTCTCCGGCATGGAGGCCAAGATTATGAACTACCTCTACGGCGGCAAGATGCCCGAAAAAACCGGCAACCGCTATATCACCTCCGCCCCCTACGATTCTTACCGGGCCAAGGACGACTACTATGTGATCGCCAGCGGGACGGACGCCCACTTCATCAAATTCTCCGCCGGGATGGGCATGCCCGAGCTGGCCCGGGATCCCCGCTTCTGCGATACCCCCAGCCGGAACCAAAACTGGGAGGCCCTCAAACAGATCATCAACGACTGGTCGTCCGACAAGACCGCCGCGGAGTGCGTCGCGCTCATCGACAGCTGGGGTATCCCCGCCGCCCCCATCTACAACTGCGCCCAGGCCTGCGCCGACGCGAACATCACCCAGGTGCGGGAGATGCTCGTGAAGGTCCCCCGGCCCCACGACGGCCGTGAGGGAACGCTCACCGTCATCGGCAATCCCATCAAAATGAGCGAATACCCCTGTCAGTACACCAAAGGCGCGCCCCTGCTGGGCGAGGACAACGCGTCGATCTTCCGGGCGCTTGGCTTCAGCGACGAGCAGCTGGCCGCCTACCGCGCCCAGGGCGCAATAAACTGAGAGGGGCGAACGCGATGAAACTTCCGGAACAGGTCGAGATCACCGAAGTCTGCCCCCGGGACGGCTGGCAGAACTTCAAGACCTTCCTGCCCACCGAGACCAAGGTGGCGTACATCAAGAAAATGATGGACACGGGCATCCGCTCCATGGAGATCACCAGCTTTGCCCACCCGAAGTGGGTGCCCCAGTTCGCCGACGCGGCCGAGGTGGCCCGGGCGGTGACGGGCTATGCCGGGGAGCGGGGCGTAAGCCTCTCCTGCCTGGTGCCCAACACCCGCGGCATGCTACGGGCCCGGGACGCGGGGCTGAGCAACATCTGCTTCGTGCTCTCCGCCAGCGAGGCCCACAATCTGCGCAACTCCAACAAGCCCATCGCCGATTCGATGGAGGACTTCCAGCGCTCGGCGGCGGAGGCCCACGGCCTCAACGTGCAGCTGGCTATCTGCTGCGTCTTCGGCTCTCCCTTTGGGGACGAGGTGCCCGTGGAACGGGTGGCCTGGATCATCCGCGAGGCCCAGGCCCTGGGCGTGACCCGCATCGGTCTGGCTGACTCCGGCGGCAACAGCGACCCCAACACCACCCGCCGGGTACTGCGCGGGCTGCAGGATCTGGGCATCGACACCCGCGATATGGCCATCCACCTCCATGACACCCGCGGCCTAGGCCTGGCCAACGCCTACGCCGCCATGCTGGAGGGCTCCTGGCGGTTCGAGTCCTCTCTGGCCGCCATGGGGGGCTGTCCCTTTATCCCCGGCGCCAAGGGCAATATCAGCACCGAGGACCTGATCTACCTCTGCCGCCAGATGGGCGTGCACACCGGCCTGGATCTGGAGAAAACGACGGCGCTGTCCCTGGAGATGAGCCAGTCCATCGGCCACCCCATTACCAGCAGCATGGCAAACGTCTTTCACAACGGGGACCTATGCAGCCGGTAGCCGCCCAAAACGCAAACACCGCCCCGGCGCGCCTTTTCCGGCATGCATCGGGGCGGTGTTTCCGCCGAAAGCGCCGCCTGCCTCCCGTGCGGAGCTTACAGGCCCTTTCCGCCGTCGGCACGGATGATCGCACCGTTGAGGTAGCTCGCCCGGTCCGAGGCGAGATAGCACACCACGTCTGCGATCTCCTGGGGCTCGGCCGGCCGGGCCATTGGACCTAGGATCGCAGGGTCGATGGTCTTCAGGATGTCTCCGATCATCTTGGTATTGATGGCTCCGGGGCAAACGGCACAGACCCGGATCCCCATAGGGCCGTACTCGGTGGCCGCGTTTATTGAAAACGGCCCCAGCTCACAGGGTGTCTCCCGCTTTGATATCCCGGAACAGCAGCGCGAAGATCAGCATGACCACGGCGCAGAGAACCGGCATCCGGAACAGGGCCGCCATGGTGGGATCTCCGGCCAGCTGAGCGCCGTAGATGCCGCTGGCGATCGTGTTGCCCAGCACGCCGCCTGCCCCCATGAACGCCATTCCCCCCGCCAGTTCATCCGGCTTGAGGACTTTCATGGGATAGGTATAGGGGACGATCTGCTGCACGCCGTTGACCATGCCGTAGAACAGCGAGGCCAGGACCACGAGCACCAGGCCCATCAGCGGGGTGGCCGAGCCGGTCATGGCCCAGTAGAGCACGCCGCCCACAATGGAGGAGAGCGACCAGAAGACGGTCATCCCCTTATAGCGCCCGTTCTTTGCCGCAAGGCTGCCAAATACGACCGACAGGACCGTGGCGATCACGAGGGCGGGCAATGTGACGAAGCCGGCCACAGTGCTGTTGTAGCCCAGAACATACTGCACATAGGTGGGGACATAGTTATTGGCCGCATTGCCCAGAGAATAAAACAGGCTGACCATAAAAATGGCGAGGTAGAATTTGTTGCCCAGCAGCTTGGCCGGATAGATGGGGTTTTCCGCCTTGCGCTCCACCAGCACCAGGGCCGCCAGTCCGGCGAGCGCCACCGCAAGCAGCGTCAGCAGCAGGGGAGAGGTCCAGCCGTACGTGCTGCCCCAGTTCATGGCCAGGGAGAAGGGGATCAGCATAACAAAAGTGGCAATGCAGCCGCCCACGTCGATGGCGCTGTGCTCTCCCGCCTGTTTGGGGACATTGGGCAGCCCGATCAAGCAGAAGATCGCGCCCACCGCCAGGATGGGCAGGGAGACATAGAACTGTACCCGCCAGTTGACGGCGCACAGGATGCCCGCCACAGGAGAGCCCAGGATCATGGCCACCGTGGACAGGGCCTGGGCGATCCCCGAATAACGGGGTGCGTCGCTCTGCCCGAACAGATCGGAGATCAGCACAAAGATATTGGAGACGAACAGTCCCCAGGCAAAGCCGCTGACCGTGCGCGCGATGGTAAACACCCAGAAGGAAGGGGCAAAGGCCGCCACCGCATAGGAGATGATATACAGTACCAGCGCGCTCAGAAAGAGCTGCCGGTGGCCCGCCTTATCGCTGAGTTTTCCGCTGATGGGGATCGCCACGCAGCGGGCCACGCTCTCCAGGGTGAAGATCATCCCCACCGAGGCGATGCTGTCGAAGTATCCCGCCACCGAGTAGCCGTAAACGCCCACGCCGCAGATCAAGAACATGGTCATGAAATTGACGATCAGTATCCCGATGAATGCAAGTTTTCTTTTTCCGCTGTTTCCTGTCATAGTGCAGCCTTCCTTTCCAATCCGTCTCAAGTATGCCGCCGCTTGGCGGCGCTCTCCACAGTTGTTACTATAGCAAACGCCATGCCAACGGATTTCCCGCTGATTCCGCCGGTTTTCCCCGCTTTGTGTATCTCTTTCGGAAACACCGTATAAAAAGTATACCCTTTGCAGCGCCTGTGGAGGGCTTCAGCGGTTGCGGAATACGGGCGGGCGTTTCTCCACAAACGCCTGCGCGCCCTCCTGCTTGTCGCCCGTTCCGCACAGCAGCGCGATTCCGCGGTTCTCAAAGCGCAGGCCCTCCTCCAGGCCGTGCTCCATGGCGCAGGCAACGCTTTTTTTGATCTGGGCCACCGCGATGGGCGCCCGCCGGGCGATGGTCTGCGCCAGTTCCAGGGCGGCGTCCAGGCTCCCGCCCGCCGGAGCCAGTTCATCCGCCAGCCCGGCCCGCAGCGCCTCCTGCGCCGTAATGGGAAGGCCGGTGTACATCATTTTTTTTGCAAATCCGGGTCCCACCAGCCGGGGCAGGCGCTGGGTGCCGCCATAGCCCGGCTGCATGCCCAGGGTACATTCCGGCAGCGCGACTCTGGCGCGCTCGTCAAAAATGCGGACATCGCAGGCCATGGCCAATTCCAGCCCCCCGCCGAAGGCGCTGCCGTTTACCGCGCAGAGGACAGGCCTGGGAAAGCGTTCGATCCTTCGGTAGACCTGAGAGCCAAACCGGCAGTTCTCACTTCCGGTGGCGCTGGTCCAGGTCTGAAACTGCTTGATGTCCGCGCCGGCACAGAACAGTTTGGGCAGGGCGCTGCTCAGGACCACAGCGCGCAGGTCCGTGTGAAACTCCAGCGTCTGAAACGCTTCGTCCAGCTCCTCCAGCAGGGCGCGGGTAATGACGTTGACCGGCGGCGCGTTGAGCAGCAGCGTGCATACCCCCTTTTCCTCTGTACAGACAAGGGTACGAAACGTCCGCTCCATAGGGCATCGCTTCCTTTCCGTTGTGATGATGTTCTATGGAAGAGAAAGCAAATCCCATACCAAGTCCCGCCGCCGCCCTGGGGCGCCAAGGAAAACGGCGCCGCCGCACAACCAAGGTGCGGCGGCGCCGGACAGCGTTTCTCAGCGCAGGTTATATTTGTCCAGTTTCATATAAAAGTTCCGTTTGGAGATGCCCAGGATCTCGATGGCCCGGGCCTTATTGCCGCCGGTCAGGCTGAGGACCGCCTGAATGGTGTCCCGTTCCGTCTTTTCCAGAATATCCTGAAGCCGGTAATTTTCCGCGTTCTTTTTGCTGCGGCGGTTCCGGCAGTCGGCGACCTGGTGGGGCAGGACTTCCGTGGAAATGATCTCGTCCGTACTGAGCACCGACATGCGCTCCACACAATTTTTCAATTCCCGGATATTGCCCGGCCAGGTATAATCGCAGAGCAGCTCGGTCACCGCACTGGAGAAGGAGCGGTCTCCCCCGTACTGCTCCTGAAGTTCCTGCAGGAAGTGGTTGGCCAGCACCGGGATATCGCTTCTGCGTTCCCGGAGCGGCGGCAGATTCAGCGGGATGACGCTGATGCGGTAGTACAGGTCCTCCCGGAACGTGCCCTCCTCCACCATGGCCTCCAGATCCCGGTTGGTGGCCGTGATGAGCCGGAAATCCAGTTTGATGGTCCTGGTCGCGCCCACACGGGTGATCTCATGCTCCTGCAGCGCCCGCAGCAGCTTAACCTGCATGGACATCGGCATCTCGCCGATTTCGTCCAGGAACAACGTGCCGCCGTTGGCCAATTCAAACTTGCCCGGGTTCCCGGTGGCCTTGGCCCCGGTAAAGGCCCCCTTCTCATAGCCGAACAGCTCGCTCTCCAGCAGCGTCTCCGGGATGGCCGCGCAGTTGACTTTGATGAGGGGGCCGCCGGCATAGGGACTGCTGTAGTGGATGGCCTTGGCCAGCACCTCCTTGCCGGTCCCGCTCTCGCCGGTCAGGCAGACCGCCGCATTGGAGCGCGCCACCTGGGCAGCAGTGCGCAACACCGCCACAAAGGCCCGGGAGGAGCCGATCACCGAACGGAAGGGCAGGGGGAGCTGGGTCTTTGCATCCAGCTCCCGCCGCAGCTCGTCGGCCAGGGTCCTGTAGCGGTTCATCTCGTGATTCATCTGGGCGATCTGCGCCGTGTCCCGGCTGAGGATGACGGCGCCTAAGAGCTCGTCCTCCTCCAGTTTCAGCGGGATGATGTCGGAGAAGGTGGTGAGCACGTCGCCGCAGAGGGAGTAGTACTTCAGCTTGGGCCGCTGCCGTTCCAGCACATCCAGAATCGGGAGTACATCCGTCTGGTCCTTCATCTCCGTCAATTTATAACTGGTGATCTCCTCCGGCCGGACCCCGGCGGCGCTCAGATTTGCGGAAAAGGTCCTCAAATAGCTGCTGTTCACGTATACGACCCGGGTGTCCCGGTCTACGATGATGACCGGCTCCTCAATGGCATCCAGCGCGCGGAAGAGCATCTCACGGCTCCGATCCCGGGGCTGGTGCCAGAGGGGGCTGTCCTGAAAACGATAGGAATACTCCTGCTGGTGCTCCTGAGCCATTGCGCTACCTCCCGAGCTTTTATTTTGGCGGAATTACATAAAATAGAGGGGCCTTTACCTGCTATTATAGCACAGATTGCCGCAGCAGAAAAGAGGGAGGCCCCAACAGCCATCCGCTGCCGGGGCTCCCTCTGTCGGGCGGGAAAAGGCTGGTCACTGCGCAGCCTTGGCTTGATACTTGGCCAGCATTTTTTCGGACACCTTGGGCGGCTTCAGGAACAGGAGAACCGCCACTGAAATGACGACGCCGAATACAGCCGCCACATAATAGGCATTGGACAGGGAGCCGAATTGGGTCAGCGCCCAGCCGCACACCGCCGAGGACGCCGCGCCGATCAGGGTGAGCAGCACGTTGCAGTAGGGCTGGATGCCGGCGTAGTTCTTGGCGCCGAAATAGGAGACCAGAGTGTTCATCACCGCGCAGATGATGGGGCCGTTGGGGGCGCCCGCCACAATCATGGAAAGCACCATCAGCGGCATACTGCCGCTCCTGGCGGCTACATCGAAGAGTACGCAGCCCACGGACGCCACCACGCCGATCAGCACCAGGGCGATCTTGGGGTTCATCCGGTCGGTAAGCGGGCTGAGGATCAGGCTGCCGACCAACAGTGCGCCGCTCATGATGGAGACCGCGCTGGCCGCGGTTATGTCGGCAAACCCGTTCATAATCAGGTGCGTCATTCCAAAATACTGTACGGCACAGTAGCCAAACACCGTGCTGCCCCAGGCCAGGCCCACGATCCACAGCTGCGGGCAGCGGACGGCGTCTTTGATCTCCCAGTCGACGGGAGACTTATAGCCCTGATAGACCCTGCGCGCCTTTCCCGGCTTGGCGGGCTTCCCCTCTGCCGGACCGCCGTCCATCTCCAGGCCCAGTTCGGAGGGATGGTCCCTCATAAAGATCATCTGAGGAATCGCGGTAATCAGCATCAGCAGCACCGCCATAATAATGAGGGCGCTTTTCCAGCTGAAGTTCAGGAACAGCCAGGTGATGATGGGCGGAAACACCACGCCGCCCAGTGCGCCCAGCGCCTGGACATAACCGCCCTGTTCCCCCCGGCGGCGGTCCCACCAGTTGTTGACCGCGGTAAAGCAGGCCAGCTGGTCGTTGAACAGCATGCTGAAGCTGACGGCAACGCCGTATACAAAAATAAACACGATCGGGGAATCCACCCAACCGGTGAGGGCAAGGAAAATCGCCGTGATGGTGGTCGTCCAGAAAATACACTTGCGGGGGCCGATCTTCATCAGCAGCAGCCCCACCAGCGGCAGGCCCAGTCCCAGGACGGACTTGAGCGTATAGGTGAAACTGACCTGGGCGGCATCCCAGCCCTTTACCAAAAGGACCTGGCTGACGATTGTGCCCGCAGAAGCAGACAGCAGGCCGTTGGAGCCGAAATAGGTCAGGCCGGCCAGCAGGGTGACGATCCACCCGTAATAGAGCTTCTTCTTTTGCATGGAAACACTCCTCTCATAATATCAGCTGAGGGATTGCCGAACAACGCTGAGACGGAATCAGTCCTGCTTATTGTAGGGGTAATCGGGGAACGCCGGGTCCACCTTGATGCACACCTTGCAGCTGTGCTTGGAATCCATGGACTTGTGGATGGCCTCGTCCAGCTGCTCCAGCGGGTAGACGTGGGTGATCAGATGCTCGGTGCGGAATTTGCCCTCGGCCATATACTGCACCGACTTTGCAAAGTTCCCCATCAGGCCGGGAATGACTTGAACGCCCTTCATCATCAGGTTGACCGGGTGGATCAGCGCCTTGTCGTCATCGCCGTATCCCGCGGCATAACACACTTTGCCGTTCTGTGTCACGATATCCATGGCCTCGGCCACACAGCCCATGTTGCTGGTGCACTCCACGGCGATGGTGGCGTTGCCGCAGGGCTTGGTAGAACGGTCATGGTAGGCGTACTCGCCGTAGCCCCAGATCTCAGCCATGGCATCATAAGCGCTCTTGCCCCGGGCGGGGTTGATGACGTAGTCCGCCCCGCTCTGCCTGGCCAGCTCCAGGCGGAAGTCGGATACGTCCACCACGGCGATCTCACACTGCTCGCATTCGGCCTTGAACGCCTGAATAAAGGACTGGCCGATGATGCCCGCGCCGTAGATCACGATCCGCTCGCCTCTGGGCTGGGGCTTGATGAGTCCTACGTTGCCGATGCCCACGCACATGGGCTCGCAGGTCGCGCCGACCATATCGTTGATGGAATCCGGCAGAGGATGTACGCTGACGCCCAGCTGGGCGTGGTGGATCACGGAGTATTCGGCAAACACGCCGTCCCGGCCGAAGCCCAGGCCGTATTTGGTGCTGTAGGGACACTCCCAGTCCTTTCCGCCGTTTTTGCACACCTCGCATTCGCCGCAGCCCTCAATGCTGGTGCCCATAAACCGCATCCCAACGGGGATGTCCTTTACCTGGTCTCCCACCTCCACCACGTAGCCGGTAAACTCGTGGCCGATAATGATGGGGGTGTGCTGCAGATAGTGCAGATCCCGATACGCCGGCAGATCGCCGCCGCAAACTGCCGCATAGCTGATTTTAAAAAGTATGTCCCTCGGTCCGATCTTCGGTATGGGGACTTGCTGATACACCAGCCTGCCAGGGCCCTCCAGGACCATAGCCTTCATTGTACCTTCCATGTTGGTTCCTCCCTTACTGCCATACTTCGCGTGCGGTACTGCGTTGTCCGCGCCGCCTTTTGTTTAAGCAAATAAAGTGCCAACTTTTTTCTTGCGAAAACGGCAGTATTTCGTTCAATTTGAGCCCACTTTCCTGGATCAATGGCCAAAATGTATATGTAAAAAAGGAAACAAGGTATAAATTATATACCATATCTCCAGGATAGAAACAAGCGGCAGCCGCGCACCGGCGCGGCTGCCGCTTGTTTTGGGAGCGGGGGTTCAGCGTCCCTTGAATACCGGTTTTTCCTTCCGGAAGAAGGCCTGGACGCCGATCTTATGATCTTCGCTCTGGAAGCAGATGGACTGTGCGTGGGGCTCCAGATCCAGCAGCTGCTCTAGGGTCATGTTGATGGAGTCGTTCATCACATTTTTGGCCATCCGCAGGGCGACCCGGGGGCCGTCCGCCAGACGCCGGGCCAGCTTTTGGGCCTCGTCCAGCAGCTGCTCATGCGGGACGACGCGGTTGACGATGCCCATCGCGCCGGCCTCCTCCGCGCCGATGGTACGCCCGGTGAAGACCAGTTCCTTGGCCCGCTGCAGGCCGACCAGCCGGGGCAGCGTATACAGCCCGGCCAGATCGGGGATCAGGCCTACATTGGCAAACGCCATACCGAACTTGGCCTTGTCGGAGGCCAGGATCAGGTCGGCCTGCATGGCGATGCAGAACCCGGCCCCTACCGCAAAGCCGTTGACGGCGGCGATGGTGGGCTTGGGCATGTTCAGAAAGGTCGTGACCATTTCCCGGAAGGACTTCATATAGTCATAACCCGCCTCCGCGGTGGGAAATCCCTCGTTCAGCTTCTTCAGGTCGCCGCCGGCGCAGAAGGCCTTCTCCGCCCCGGTAAGGATCACCGCGCCGACCGCGGGGTCTGCGGCCACATCCTTGTAGGCGGAGAGCAGTTCGGCGGAAAGTTCGTCCTCCAGCGCGTTCATCGCCTTGGGGTTGTTCATTTGGATTACGGCCACCCCGTCCGCTTTGGTGAGGATAATGGAATGATAAGACATCTTGCGTTTCCCTCCTTATTGGCCGCAGCAGGCGCCTTCGCAGTCCACCAGCTTTTGGGCCAGCTTCAGCTTCTCCTCCAGCTTGGCATCCCGGAGCATCATGATCCGCTGGGACTGGGGGGAGCCTGCGCCGTGCATGGATTCGACCACGGCGGTGCCCCCGCTCAGGGTCTCAACCAGGCGGTAAAGGCGGATCTTGTCCTCGGTACACATGCTCTCGTTGCCCGCCAGGTAGCGCTCGATCAGCGGTCCGATCTCCGGGTTGCGCAGATCGGCCTCGGCCGGCAGGGTGGCCAGCAGGCCGCCCACCAGGTCATGGGCAATGCGGTCGATCTCATAGACGAACTTGGTGGTGTTGTGCTTGGTGATGTTGGCCAGCATGGTATCCGCCCGCCAGGCGCCGGAGGGGGTGGGGCGTCCCTCGTAGGAACAGGCGATGGACCCGGCGTACAGGGTCTCGGTCAGGTTGATCATGTCGGCCATCTTGTCCCGCACGTGGCCCACACGCTCCACCCCGTTGACCTTGCAGATGCCGTATGTAGCGCCCAGGAGCACGTCGGCGATGCCGCCCTTGCAGGCGCCGTAGTTCTGCCGGTGCGCGGTGGCAAAGGCCTCCACAAACATCCCCGCGAATTCATACTCCTTGTACATGTACACATCCTTCCAGGGGATGAACACATCGTCGAACACGGCGATGCACTCGCCGCCCACGCAGGCATATTTGAAATTGCCCTGGTCGATGGGGTGCTCCGTGTCCAGCTTGCGGCCATCGTTGGTCTGGCGTCCGAAGATATAGGTAATACCCGGGGTGTTCACGGGGCAGGAGAAGACCACCGCGTAATCCTTGGCGTCCTCCTTCATGTTCTCGGTGGGGAAGACCATCAGCTCATGGGCGCCTGATACGCCGGTCAGGTGCGCCTTGGCGCCGCGGACCACGATGCCGTCCTCCCGCTCGGCCACCACGTGGACGAACAGGTCCGGGTCCCGCTGCTGGTTGGCCTTCTTGCTCCGGTCGCCCTTCACGTCGGTCATGCCGCCGATGGTGACCAGATTGTAATCCTGGAGGTAGACCAAAAACTGTTTGAAGCGCTCGTGGTAATCCGTGCCGTACTTCTGGTCGATCTCATAGGTGACGATGTAGGTCGCGTTGAGCGCGTCCATCCCGGCGCAGCGCTGGATGCAGCAGCCGGTCTGCTGGTTGAGGGCCCGCAGCATTTTTACCTTGGCCACCAGGTCGTCGGTGCTCTGGTGGATATGGTTGAAGCGGTTGATGGTATGGCCGGTCAGGTGGGACTTGACCGGAAAGGGCATCTCATAGGTCTTTGCCACGGCGTTGACATGGGGGACGAACAGGGGATGGTCGGGAATGCCGGTGATCTTTTCCCCCAGTGCCCAGATCTCGGTCTTCATGTCCCGCAGGCTCTGGACATACTCCTCCGCCGTTTCCAGCGGCTTTTTAAGTGTGGATATTTCTGACATTTTATTTACCTCCTCAATCATCGAAAGCCTTCTGCAACGGGAGCTTTCCTATTCTGTCCGGTATATAAGCAAACCGGGTGCCAACATTCGTTCTTTCCAAAAAACCGCCGCTTTTCAAGGCGGCCGCCCGTCTGAAGCGCCACCCAAGCCGATCCCGAATTTGCACCCGGTATAAAAAATAGCCCCCCGGCTATTTTTTACGCGCATACGCCGTCCCCGACGGCGTGCGCTTTGATTTTTAAGGCCACGGGCCGGGAATGAGCCGTTCCATCTCTTTTTACGGCATGCGTCCCCTCCCGAGCCGCCGTTAAGGGGTTCGGCCGCGCCGCCCGGCAAGTTCAGATCATTTTGCCTGCAAAACGATCTAAAGCACATCCGCATCCCGCAGAAAAGTGATGGATTGCATTTTTCCGGCGGGATGATACAATAGGACCAACAAAAGGAGGGATGCCTGTGGCGACCATTCCATCAGACGGTTCTCCCATGCTGGGGGAGCACATCTTTTCGGCGGAAGACGCCGCGTTTGAAAAACGCACGCTTCTGAATATCCTGGACAGCATCCACGAAAGCATCCTGATCATTGACGCCCAGACCCGGGTATGCTACGTCAACGACAGCTATCTGAAAATGTTCGGCATCCAGCGGGAGAAGATCATCGGCCGCCATCTGGCAAAATTTGAGCCTCTGGCCCGCATCCACGAGGTGCTGAAGACCGGCGTCCCCCTGACCGGGGATATTTCCCACATCCATTCCGCTCAGCTGGACGTGTGTGCGGACATCGTCCCCCTGTGTCAGGACGGGCGGATCATCGGCGCGCTGGCGCTGATGAAGAACATGACCGAGCTGGTCCAGACCAACCGGGAACTGGAACACTTCAAGCAGCTGAGCGAGCATCTCCAGAACGAGCTGGCCAGCAAGGACGACCTGCCCCCCGCCTTTCGCAATGTGCTGGGCCACAGCAAGTCTTTCGTAACCGTGCTGCGCACCGCCGCCCGGGCCGCCCCCAGCGAGGCCAGCATCTGCATCATGGGGGAGAGCGGCGTAGGCAAGGAGGTAGTGGCGGAGGCCCTGCACTACAGCAGCCGCCGCGCCGGCGGCCCGCTCATCAAAATCAACTGCGCCGCCATTCCGGAGAATCTGATGGAAAGCGAGCTGTTCGGCTATGAGGCCGGCGCCTTCACCGGCGCCCGGGCGGGGGGCAAGCCCGGAAAATTTGAGCTGGCGCAGCATGGGACCATCTTCCTGGACGAGATCGGAGAAATGCCTCTGACCATGCAGGTCAAACTGCTGCGGGCCCTTCAGGAGCACGAGATCACCCGGGTGGGCGGTTCCAGGCCCATCCAGCTGGATTTCCGCCTCATCACCGCCACCAACCGGGACCTGGCGGCTATGATGTCCGAGGGCTCCTTCCGGGAGGACCTGTACTACCGCATCAACGTCATCGCTCTGACGATCCCGCCCCTGCGGGAGCGGCGGGAGGACATCAACGTCTACGCCAGCCTCTTTCTGGAGGAACTGGGGCGGCAGTACGGCCGGACCTACCGCCTGTCTGCCGAAGCGCTGGACCTGCTCAACCGCTACTATTGGCCGGGCAATGTGCGGGAGCTGAAAAACTGCATGGAGCGCGCCGCCGTGCTGACCCCCGGCGACCTGGTGGACGTGGACCAGCTGCCCGCCAAGATGAAAAGCGGCGGAAGCGGCGCAGCCGCTCCGCCCCCGGGCCGTTACAAGCTGCGGGAGCTGCTGGAGCGCACCGAGCAGGAGGCCATTGAGAGCGCCCTGCGCTCCTGCGGAAACAACCGCAGCAAAGCCATGGACCTGCTGGGCATTTCCCGCCGCAATTTTTATCAAAAGCTGGAAAAATATCATTTGAATTGAGCCACCCCCTCGTTCGCGTACGCTTCGCAGAATTCACCCGCAGGGGCAGGCGGGAATCCCCCGGGGGACGGGCGTCGGAACGGACGTTTCTCAGGACGGATCGGGCGACGCTTTTACAAAAAATCGAGCCCTCCCCGTCCTGCATCCTTTCGGGACCGTCTGGAGAACAAAATCAGCCGCCGCACCGTTGGGTGCGGCGGCTGGTTCTGCTTACAGGATCAGCCCGCCGCTCACATCCAGCGTCTGTCCGTTGATATAGGCGGCCCGATCGGAGGCCAGGAAGGCCACTGCATCCCCCACCTCCTCCGGCCGGCCGCTGCGGCGGGCCGGGATGCGGCTGAGCATCCGTTCACGGGCGGCGTCCGGGACGCCCCGGGTCATATCGGTGTCGATAAAGCCCGGGCAGACCGTGTTGCAGGTCACCCCAAAGGGGCCCAGCTCCAGCGCGGCGGTCTGGGTGAGGGCCGCTACCCCGGCTTTTGCAGCGGCATAATTGGACTGTCCCAGATTCCCGTTCCGGGCCACCGAGCTGATATTGATGATGCGCCCGGAGCGCTGCGCGCGCATGACCTGCGCGGCGGAGCGGGTCAGATAAAAGACCCCGCTCAGATTGACCGCCAGCACCCGCTCCCACGCCTCGTCGCTGAGCCTGTGCAGCATCCCGTCCTGGTTGACGCCGGCGCAGCTCACCGCAATATCCAGCCGCCCCAGCCGTTCCAGGGCGATCTGGGTCAGCAGCCGGGCCGTCTCCGGCTGGGCGACGTCCCCCGCCGCCGTCACGCAGCGCACCCCCCAGCGCTCCGCCTGTGCACGGACCGGCTCCAGGTGCTCCTCCCGGGTGGCGTGGACCACCAGGTCCGCCCCCTCCCGCGCCAGCGCGCAGGCGATCCCCAGGCCGATGCCCCGGCTTGCTCCTGTCACGATGGCCGCCTTTCCCCGCAATAACTCCATAGATGGCGTTCCTCCTTTTCTGATCTGTTCTGGTTGGAAAGCAACCGCCGTGCCAACTTGTCTCCGGGGCGGAGAGTTGGCACGGCGTTTGCTTTGATGACTTGCAGGAGCAGAAAAGCCTCCAACCCAGAAAGGAAGTGCATCCATGGACTGGAAAACACAATATCAGGAAAAGCTGCGCACACCGGCGCAGGCCGTGCAGGTGGTCCGTAACGGGGACCGGATCTACGCGGGGACCTCGTCCAGCATCGCCTATCCGCTGATCGACGCCCTCTACCAGCGCAGGGACGAGCTGGAGGGCGTGGTGCTCTGCCACGGCATGATCAACCGCCAGCTGCCCATTTTTACCCCCGAGGCAAAGGGCCACTTTTCCACCACGACTTATTTTGCCGGCGCCGGGTGCCGCACCGGCATCCAGAACGGCCTGACTACCTTTACCTCCTTCCACCTCAGTCAGATCGACCTGTGGTGCCGCGAAGTCGCCCGGCCCAACATCGCGTTTTTGGAGGTGTCGCCGCCCGACGAGGCGGGCTACATGAGCTACGGCGCCTACGGCACCACGTTCCACGACTATGTCCGGGAACTGGCGGACACGGTGGTGCTTCAGGTCAACCCCAACGCGCCCTATGTTTACGGCGAAAAAAACAAGATCCATATCTCCCAGGCCGATATCGTGGTGGAGGCGGCGGACCAGTCGGACATGGTCCCCAACCTGCCCCTGGACGAGACGCTCGAGACGCTGTCCAGCCATATCGTCGCCCTGATCCCCGACGGCGCGACCCTGCAGCTGGGCCTGGGCGGGATCTCCAACGCGGTTGGCTTTGGCCTGCGGGAGAAAAACGACCTGGGCATCCACACGGAAATGTATACCGACTCCATGATGGAGCTGACCAAGCTGGGCGTGGTCACCAACCGGCGCAAGAGCTTTCTGCCGGGGAAGGCGGTGACCTCGTTTGCCCTGGGCACCCGGGCGCTGTACGATTACGTGGATCACAACCCGGACTTCCACTTCGCCCCCTTCTCCTTCGTCAACGATCCGTATACCATTGCCCGCAACGACAATATGATCAGCGTGAACACCGCTATGGCAGTGGACCTGTACGGCCAAGTGGCGGCCGACTGCCTGGGCGGCAAACAGCAGAGCGCCGTGGGCGGGCAGGTGGACTACGTCCGGGGCGCGCAGATGTCCAAAGGCGGCAAGTCCTTTATCGCGCTGACCAGCTCGCACCAAAAAAACGGCGTCTCCAGCAGCCGCATCGTCTCCTCCTTCCCGGCGGGAACGGCGGTGACCACCGCCCGGTCCGACGTACAGTACGTGGCCACCGAGTACGGCTGCGTCAACCTAAAGGTGCTGACCATGGGCGACCGGGCCCGGGCCCTGATTTCCCTGGCGCACCCGGCCTTTCGGGACGAACTGACCGAGGACGCCAAGCGGCTGGGCCTGCTGCCCTAACAAAAAGCGGCTACTTTTTAGACCCAAAGTGCAAAAAAAGAAACAATTTCTCCGCCCGAGCCCCTCTGGGCGCTCTGGTTCGGACGTTTCAATTTGGCATGCGGCTTGCAGGGTAAACAAGCAGCCGGATGCTTCACCCCAGCATCACAATCATTTTTTGAGGAGGAACACAACGATGGGATACATTCTGAACGAGGACCAGAAGAGTCTGGTCGCCATGGCGCATGATTTTTGTGAGAAGGAGATCAAGCCCTACGCCGCCCAGTGGGACCGGGACGGCGTCTTCCCACTGGAGAGCTACAAGAAGGCGATGGAGATCGGTTACCACTGTCTGGAGATCCCCGAGGAGTATGGCGGAGGCGGCATCGACTATGTGACCGTGGCGGCCGTCATGGAGGAATTCGCCAAGTACGACCTGGGCTTTGCCACCACCCTGATGGGCACGACCCTGAGCCTGAAGCCCGTGCTGATGCACGGCACCCCGGAGCAGAAGAAGATGTACGCCGACGTGATCGTGGGCGGCGGCCTGGGCGCCTTTGCCCTGACCGAGGCGGGCGCCGGGTCCGACGCCGCCGCCTGCCGCACCACCGCGGTCCGGGAGGGCGACGAGTACGTCATCAACGGCACCAAGTGCTTTATCACCAACTCCACCTATGCCGACATCTTTGTGGTGTTCGCCTCCACCAACCGGGACGCCGGCGTGAAAGGCCTGTCCGCCTTCATCGTGGAGCGCGACCGCGCGGGCTTCTCCGTGGACAAGCACGAGGACAAGATGGGCATCCGCACCTCCGATACCGCCTCTTTGGTCTTTGATAACGTGCGCATCCCCGCCGACCACCTGCTGGGCAAGGAGGGCGAGGGATTCAAATACGCCATGCAGACCCTGGATCTGGCCCGGCCCTTTGTGGCTGCCAGCGCCGTTGGCCTGGCCCAGCGGGCGGTGGACGAGGCGGTCAAGTATGCCAAGGAGCGCATCTGCTTCGGCAAGCCCATCGCCAAACTCCAGGCCATCCAGTTTATGCTGGCCGATATGGAGATCGGCGTTGAGACCGCCCGCCAGATGGTCATCCACACCCTGCAGCTGGCAGAGGCCCACCTGCCCTACGGCAAAGAGGCCGCCGTGGCCAAATGCTACGCCGGCGACGTGGCGTTCAAGGTGGCCGGGGACGCGGTGCAGGTGCTGGGCGGCTACGGCTACAGCCGCGAGTATCCGGTGGAGAAGCTGCTGCGGGACGCCAAGATCCTCCAGATCTACGAGGGGACCAACCAGGTCCAGCGGGTGGTCATCGCCGGTCAGCTGCTGCGCTGATGGTCCCGGCGGAAGACGTCCTGACGCTGCTGCCTCACCGCGCCCCCATGCTCATGGTGGACCGCGTGCTGGAGCTGCGGGAGGACGGGTGTACGGCGCTGAAAAACATATCCCATTCCGAACCCTGTTTTCAGGGGCACTTTCCCGGCAATCCCATTTTCCCCGGCGTCCTGATCATCGAAGCCCTGGCGCAGACCTGCGCCCTCTGGCTTAACCGCGACGGGAGCGGAATGCTTCCCATCTTCGCCGGGATCGCGTCGGCCTCCTTCCGGCGCAAGGTCCAGCCCGGCGACCGGCTGACGCTTTCCGCACGGTTCGTCTCGGAGCGGAAGGGGTTTTACACCTTTCGCTCCGAGGCGGCGGTAGAGGGGCAGTGCGCCTGCCAGGCCGAACTGGTGGTCTGCTATAAAGACGCATAGCTGCAGCCTTTGCAGCCTTCCTCACCCCGTGAACGGGACCGCCGGCGGCGGTCCCGTTCACCCTGTCCGGCGGTGTTTCCAAAGGATACACCGTCTAAAATGTAGAACCCCCTTTCCGTCCATGCGGCGGCAAACCGGGGCGGTACGAGCGCCCCGCCGCTTTTTGGAAATTGGCACGCCGTTTGCTTTTTAAAACGGCAGAACCCGAAATCAACGATTGGAGGAATGGCAATGGCACAGATCGACGAGCAGGGCAGAGCAATCCGTCAGGTCGTGCCGCTGGAGGGCATGCGCAAGGTGATCGCCGAGCGGATGACCTTCAGCAAGCACGAATATCCCCAAGGCACCGGCCAGGTCCACTTGGAGGTCAGCCGGGTCATGCAGTTCCGAAAGGAGCTGCTGGAGCAGAAGGGGATCAAGGTCTCTTTCGGCGATCTCTACGTCAAGGCGGCCGCCTGCGCCCTGGAAGAGAACATGGCCCTCAACGCGTCCCGGCAGAACGGGCAGATCATCTACTACGAGGATATCAACATCAACGTGTTGGCCTCCTTCAACGGCGTGCTGATGGAGCCCGTACTGGAACATGTGGACCGCAAAGATATCGAGGAGGTCTCCGCCGAGCTGAAAAAGACCTATGAATACCTGAAGAAGGGCAAGCTCATGCGGATCAAGCTGGAAGGGGGCACCTTCTCGGTCTCCAATATGGGCGGCTCGCTCATTGACAGCCAGCAGCCCTTCCTTTCCCCGCCCCAGGGGGCCATCATGGGCATCAACCGCAACCGCCGGGTCCCGGTGTTTGGAGAAGACGATGCCATCGTGCCCGCCAACCTGACCACCTTCGCCCTGACCATTGACCACGGCCTGTGCGACGGCAGCGAGGTGACCAGCTTCTTCACCTCCCTGGACAAGGTGCTTCAGGACCCCTGGACCTGGATGTACCATAAGCGCCCCGCCCCCGGGGAGGACTAGGGCCGTGGAACGCAAGCGGTATCTGATCGAGATCGGCACCGGCGTGGACATGCACGGCGGGGACATGACCGGCGCGGCGCTGAAAGCCGTCAAGGACGCCATGAGTCATTGCTGCATGGCGGGCGTGCGTGAGATCCATGGCGCCGGACCGGAACGGATCGCCCTGCGGATTAAAATCTGCTGCCCCAGACCGGAGGCGCTGGATCTGGAGGCGCTGCGCCAGCCGGTACGCTTTTATGACGACGTGGAGATCATCCCCGCCCCGGGCGGGGCTTCGGAAAAGGGGCTTCACGTGGCCGAGATGGGCGCGGGAGACACCCTGGTGGCTGCACTGGCCATCATTACCGTCTATTTAAAGTTTGAGTAACCCCAAAAAACAAAAAAAGGAGATTGAACCACATGAAACAGGAAATCAACATCCCCAAGCTCGGCTCCGAGATGAAGACCGGCCAGATCCTGGAATGGCACGTAAAGGTGGGCGACCACGTGGAGGAGGACCAGGAGCTCTGCGAGATCAAGACGGAGAAGATGAACGCCCAGGTGGAGTCTCTGTACGACGGCGTGATCACCGAGATTACCGGCCAGGTGGGCGAGACCTACGACGTAGGCGCTGTGATCGGCTACATTGAGGAGGACTGAGCCCTTCCGCCCCTGAATCAGAAAGGAGTATCGTGATATGGCCTACAGCAAGGAACAACTCGTTGAGATGTACAAAATCATGCAGAAGGCCCGTCTGTTCGACAAAAAGATCGCCACGGAAAGCAAAAAAGGCAAGCTGGTGGGCATGTTCCACTTCGGCACCAACCAGGAGGCCCTGGAAGGCGGCCTCATGCCCTGCATCGGCCCCGATGACTACATCAAGCCCTATCACCGCAACCACGGCTGCCTGTCCCTGTGCGATATGAAGCTCTACGTGGCCGGCATGCTGGAGCGCACCACCGGCTACAACATGGGCATCGGAGGCGACTATCACCAGCAGGACATCCGGGATCTGCACCTGCTGCCCATCGACGGCCTGATCGGCGCGGACTGGCTCTACGACACCGGCGTGGCCATGGCTCTGAAGCTGCAGAACAAGCCCGGCGTGGTGGTCACCATCAACGGCGACGGCGGCGCCCAGATGGGCGGCCTGTACGAGTCCATGAACTTCGCCTCCCTGTTTGACCTGCCCATCGTGTACGTCATTGTCAACAACGGCGTGGCCATGACCACCCCCACTGAGAAGGAGTGCAAGTGCTCCGAGATCTCCGGCCGGGCCGCCGGCTTCAACGTCAAGGGCGTCAGCGTGTGGGGCCAGGATCCCATCGCCATCCGGGAGGCCATGGAGGCCGCCATGGAGGGGGCCCGCCGCGGGGAGCCCGCGCTGCTGGAGATCATGACCTACCGCAAGTGCGGCCACTACTTCGGCGACCCCCGGGAGTACGAGACCCCCGAGCGGGACGCCCGCATGACCGAGAAGTACCCGGATCCCATCGTCCGCTTTGAGAAAGTTCTGCAGGAGATGGGCGTGTGTACCGAGGAGGAGCTCAAGGGCTACGCCAAGGAGGTCAAGAACGAGATCGCCGAGGCCTTCGAGTGGGCCTATCAGCAGCCCCGCCTGACCGGCAATATGACCAAGGGCGCCGACAAGATCTTCTCCAACACGGAAGGAGGAAAGCTGTAATGAGACATGTCAGCTATGCGCAGGCCCTGGAGGCCGCGGTGTTTGAGGAGATGCAGCGGGACTCCAAGGTCTATTACATGGGCGAGGACGTGGGCGTCTTCGGCGGCGCCATCAGCAAGATGTACTCCCTGTTCCAGACCTTCCCGGAGCGCGTCATGGACATGCCCCTGGATGAGAAGGGCTTCACCGGCATCGCCGTGGGCATGGCCTGGATGGGCCTGCGTCCCATTGTGGAGTTCATGTACCCCGACTTCCTGGTGCTGGCCATGAACGAAGTGGCCCACGGCGCCTGCAAGGAGTACTGGCTGTCCAACCAGAAGGTCCCCGTGCCCATGGTCATCCGCTCCGCTCAGGGCATCGGCTCCCAGTGCGGCGCCCACCACTCCGAGTGCATCGAGGGCTGGATGATGAACTACCCCGGCCTGAAGATCGCCGTGCCCACCTTCCCCGAGGATGCCTACGGCATGATGAAGTACGCCATCCGGGACAACGACCCCGTGCTCTGGCTGGACTGCCGCACCACCATCTACACCGAGGAGGCCGACATCCCCGAGAAGGAGAAGGACGCCCTGATCCCCTTCGGGAAGGCCCGCGTCCGCCGGGAGGGCACCGACGTGACCATCGTGGCATGGCACAAGCTGCTCAAGGACGCCCTGGCCGCCGCCGACGATCTGGAGAAGCAGGGCATCTCCTGCGAGATCATCGACCCCCGCACCCTGATCCCCTTTGACATCGAGACGGTTCTGGCCTCCGTGCGCAAGACCGGCCATCTGGTCATCGCCCATGAGGCCAACGTCCGCGGCGGCTTCGGCGCCGAGATCGCCGCCCAGGTCACCGAGCGGGAGGCGGGCGCCCTCAAGGCCCCCATCGTCCGCGTGGGCACTCCCAACACCTACATCCCCGTGGGCATGGTGGAGTGGCAGATCGTCCCGGACAAGATGGACGTGATCCGCGCCATCAAGAAGACCCTGGGCCGGGATCTGCTGGAAGAGGAGAAGGGCCAGGTGGAAGTGGACGGCGTGGCGGAGCTGAAAAAGAGCCGCCCGAAGAACGACGAAGCGTAAATGAAGGATTTGGGGCAGGGCGGGCATGCCGGCCCTGCCCCATCTTTGGAGGGACGACGTCTATGCCTTTGATCGGAATCGCCTGCAATCCCCAGTCGGGCAAGGACATCCGCCGCCTGCTCACCGCGGCCACCACCATCGACGACATGGAGAAGCTGAACATTCTGGAGCGGATTCTCCTGTCGGCCGCCGCGGTGGGGGAGCAGAGCGTCTGCCTCATGCCCGACCGGCTGGGCTACGGCCGCCTGCTCCTCCAGAAGCGGAACTCCCGCGGCTACCCAGGGGATCTGTCCCAGCTGGAGATCTACGACATGGACCGCACCGAGACCCAGGCAGACACCATCTTCTTTGCCTCTGAGATGGAGCGCATCGGGGCGGACGTGCTGATCGTCATGGGGGGCGACGGAACCAGCCGGGCCGCCGCCAAGGGCACCCGGAGGGTGCCGATGATCTCCATGTCCACTGGTACCAACAACGTCTATCCGGAGCTGATGGAGGGCACCGTGGCCGGAATGGCCGCCGCGGCGCTGGCCGGGGGCATGGTCCCCGCGGCGGAGTGCGCGTCGCCGGCCAAGTGCATCGAGATCTGGAAAAACGGGACGCTGGTGGATCTGGCCCTCATCGACCTGGTATTCTGCCGCAACCCCTTTGTGGGCTCCAGAGCCATCTGGAACTATGAGGAGATCGACCAAGTGGTGGTCACCCAGTGCTCCATGGCCTCCATCGGCTTCTCCTCCCTGGTGGGGACGGCGCTCCGCGTCACCCGGGAGGAGGACTGCGGCGCCTCGGCGGAGTTCACCGACGGCGCGCCCAACACGCTGGCGCCGGTGGGCGCCGGCACCATCCAGGGCGTACACATTCAAAACGTCCGCCGCCTGCCCCTGGGGGAGCGGGTGACCCGGACCATGACCTACCAGGGCACCCTGGCCCTGGACGGCGAGCGGGAAATTTTCTTCCAGCCGGGGGATGTGATCACCTGCGCGGTCACCCGCGGCGGCCCGATGCGGGTGGACGCGGCCCGCGCCATCGAGTACGCCCGCACCCACGGCTGCTTTCAGCTATGACAGGAGGAACATGCATGAGACAGTATGAAGTTGCGGTCATCGGCGGCGGCCCCGGCGGCTATATCGCCGCCATCCGCGCCGCCCAGCTGGGCAAAAAGACCGTGCTGGTGGAGAAGCGGGACCTGGGCGGCACCTGCCTGAACCGGGGGTGCATCCCCACCAAGGCCCTGCTGCACAGCGCCGAGCGCTATCAGCAGCTCAGCGGCGCCAAGGCGCTGGGCATCACGCTGGGAGAGTATTCCTTCCAGTATAAGAAGATGGCAAAACGCAAGGACAAGGTGGTCAAGCAGCTGCGCAGCGGCGTGGAGAACCTGGTGGCCGGCCACGGCGCCGACCTGGTCCGGGCGGAGGCGGTGCTCACCGGCCCCCACACCTTCCGGGCCGGGGAGGAGGAGTTCGAGGCCGAGCGGATTATCCTGGCCGCCGGCTCCGTGCCCGCCGCCATCCCCGTGCCGGGGACCGACAAACCGGGCGTGCTCAACTCCGACGGGGTGCTGGCCCTGGAGGAGTGCCCCGAGTCGGTGGTGATCATCGGCGGCGGCGTGATCGGCGTGGAGTTTGCCACCCTGTTCCGGGATCTGGGCAAGCCGGTGACCATCGTGGAGATGCTGCCCTCCATCCTCTACGGCAACGACTCCGATGTGTGCCGCACCATGACCGAGCTGCTCACCGACAGGGGCGTGACCATCCACACCGGCGCGAAGGTGCTGGAGATCCGGGACGGCCTCACCTGCGTCTTTGAGAAGGAGGGGCAGAAGCTGACGGCGGAGGGCGCGGTGGTGATCCTGGCCACCGGTCGGAAGCCGGACACCGCCGCCCTGGGACTGGAGGCCGCGGGCGTGGCCACCGAGCGCGGCTTTGTCCTGGTGGACGACGAGCTGCGCACCACCGTGCCCCACATCTTCGCCATCGGCGACCTGACCGGCAAACAGCAGCTGGCCCATGTGGCCACCGCGCAGGGCATCGTGGCCGCCCATAACGCCGCTGGCGCACACCGCACGATGCGCTATGACGCCGTGCCCGGCTGTATCTACACCACGCCCGAGATCGCCTGTGTCGGGCTGACCGAGGAAAAGGCCGCGGCGGCGGGACATCCGGTGCGCGTGGGCAAATTTAATGTGTCTGGCAACGGCCGCAGCCTGGCCATGGGCTGCCAGGACGGCTTTGCCAAGCTGGTGGCGGACGCCGAGACCGGCAAGGTGCTGGGCTGCCATATCCTGGCGCCCCACGCCACGGAAATGATCGGTGAGATCGCCCTGGCCATCCAAAACGGGCTGACGGCCGGGGCCGTGTCCGATACCATCCATGCCCATCCCACCGTCAGCGAGATCCTTATGGAGGCGGCCCATGACGTAGAGGGGCTGTGCTGCCACAAGCTTTGATCCGGTGCGGGAGGGCGGGGACATCCAATGCCCGCCGGAAGCGTCCGGCCGGCCGCGGATCCGCTCCGTCCTCCGCCCGGAAGGCGGCTTTCCCCGATGAGCGCCCTCAAAACGGCGTCTGCAGGCGCGCCGCCTTCGGATGAAAACCGTCCGCCGTTTTCATCCGGCATTCGTATCAAATCATTCAGGGAGGAAACAACATGAACGTGCTTGTCTGTGTCAAGCAGGTGCCGGATACGACGGAGATCAGGATCGATCCGGTGACCAACACTCTTATCCGGTCGGGCGTACCGTCCATCGTCAACCCCTTCGACGGGTATGCGCTGGAGGCCGCGGCCCGCATCAAGGACCGGGACCCCGACGCCAAAATCGTGGTCCTGTCCATGGGCCCCGAGCAGGCCAAGGCCGCGCTGAAGGAATGCCTGTCCATTGCCGCCGACAAGGCCTACCTGGTTTCCGACCGGGCCTTCGGCGGTTCCGACACCCTGGCCACCAGCTACATCCTCTCCGAGACCATCCGGAAGGTGGAGGAGCTGGAGGGCAGATTTGACGCCATCTTCTGCGGCAAGCAGGCCATCGACGGCGACACCGCACAGGTGGGCCCCGAGATCGCCGAGCACCTGAACTATCCCCAGGTGACCTATGCCCTGGAGGCCGAGGCGGAGGGCGATCGGCTCAAGGTGAAGAAGGAAGTGGAGGAGGGGGCCGAGATCATCGGGATAAGCATGCCCTGCGTGGTGACCTTCACCAAGCCCGCCTGGGATCCCCGCTACCCCACTATCAAGCGGAAAATGGCCGCCAATCGGGCCGAGATCCCCACCCTCACCGCCGCCGACCTGCCCGCCATCGACCTGACCCGCGCCGGTCTGAAGGGTTCCCCCACCAAGGTGAAGAAGACCTTCGTGCCCCAGAAGAAGACCGGGGGCGTGAAGATCAGGGAAGCGTCCAATGAGGATTCGGCCAGAAAGCTGTTCCAGCTGCTGAGCGACAGCAACGTGATCTGAGGGGGAAAAAACGATGGAAGCAAAAACGAAAGATCTCTGGGTATTGATCGAGACCGATCCGGACGGCAGCGCCAAGAACGTGGGTCTGGAGCTGCTGACCCCCGGCCGGGAGCTGGCCGGTAAGCAGGGCGGCACCCTGGTGGCCGTGGTCATCGGCAGCAAAACGGACGCGGCGGTAAAGGCCGCATCGGAGCATGGCGCAGATCGGGTCATCGTGGTGGACGGCGCGGAATACGCACACTACTCCACCGACGCCTATACCGCGGCCCTCTATGCCCTGGTGGAAAAATACGGCCCCACCAGCATGCTGATCGGCGCCACCAACAACGGCCGGGATCTGGGCCCCCGCCTGTCCTGCCGGCTGAAGACCGGCCTGACGGCGGACTGTACCGCGCTGGACATCGATGCGGACAGCGGCAACGTTGCCTGGACCCGTCCCGCCTTCGGCGGCAACCTGATGGCGACGATCCTCTGCCCGGACCACCGGCCCCAGATCGGCACGGTGCGCCCCGGCGTGTTTAAAAAGAGCGAGACCGCACAGGGCAAAGCGGAGATCCTTCGGGAGACTATTTCTGTGCCCGCCGAGCAGATCCGCACCCAGGTGTTGGAGCTGATCCGGGACCTGGGCGGCCAGAACGTGGACCTGGAGGGCGCGGAGATCATCGTCTCCGGCGGCCGCGGCGTAGGCGGAGCGGAGGGCTTTGCTCCGGTGCGCGCCCTGGCTGAGGCGCTGGGGGGCGTGGTCGGCGCCTCCCGGGCGGCGGTGGACTCCGGGTGGATCGCCCACGCCCATCAGGTGGGCCAGACCGGAAAGACCGTGGGGCCCAAGCTGTACATCGCCTGCGGCATTTCGGGCGCCATCCAGCATCTGGCCGGTATGAGCGGTTCCGACGTGATCGTGGCCATCAATAAGGACCCGGACGCCCCCATCTTCGACGTGGCCGACTACGGCGTGGTGGGCGACCTCTTTGAGGTCCTGCCCGTACTCACGGCCGAGATCCAAAAGCTGCGGGCGTAAGCACAGCCCCACGGAAAAGAGCAGCGGCAAATCCGCTGCTCTTCAGCCTGTCAAAAAAGGCCAAAGGCCTTTTTCGACAGAGGGATACATGACGGACAGGGCTCGATTCTGGCAGAAAAGTCGCCCTGTCCGTCATGAAAGGTGTCATTTCCGACGCACGTGTCGCCGGAAATGACGGAGTTTCCTTTCCTTCCGTCGCCTACGCACGACTCAACTCTGCGAGGCTCTTCTCCAGGAGGGTTTTTCGACAGCCTGAGAGCAGCGGCAAATCCGCTGCTCTTTTTGTATCATTTTGATACCATCGTCTCCTTTTTAGCCGTAAAAGGGGGCTATCCCGGCGCAAAAGTTGGCATATGGATTGCTCTTTTAACAGGATCGGAGGGATGGCGTATGCACACCGCAATGTTTCACTCGGTCAATTCGGGGCTCTTTTTCTGCGACGGCAAAAACGGTCTGCTGGTCGATGGGATCCATCAGGGCCGGGAAGAGGGCTGTTCGCCCATGCCGGATTTTTTATCCCTGCAGCTGCGCAAAAATACCGGCCTGTTCGCCCACCTGACCGGCGTGCTCTTTACCCACCTGCACCACGATCATTATGATGAAGAAGGCCTTGAGTCCCTGCTGCACGGGCGCCCCGATCTGCCGGTCTATGGTCCGCGTCTGCGGCGCGGCGGCGCGCTGGTGCGTCCCATTCGCGCCAATCTGCGCACCGTCCGCATGGGCGGGGCATATATCTTGGCCCGGGATACCCGTCACGACGGCGCGCGCTACCGGGAGGATCCCCATCAGTCCTACCTGATCCGCATGGGCGGCGAGCGCTTTTTCGTGGCGGGAGACGCCGCCCTCCGCCGTGCAGACGCGGCAGACTTTGCCGGCTTCTACCCGGAGCCGGTGTCGGCAGCTTTTTGCAACCTTTATCAGCTGGCCTCTCCGGAGGGACTGGACTTTCTCCGCGCCCTTGCGCCGGAGCGGATTTTTTTGTATCACCTGCCGTTTCAGGCGGACGACCGCTATCACTACCGTCAGCTGGCCCGCCAGGCGGCCCGGGCCTGCCCGGCCGATCTGCCCCGGCCGGAACGGCTGGAGCACATGGCCTGGGTGGACGGGCGGGCAGCGGATTGGGAAAACATACGGAAAGGAGCCGAAAACAATGGTCTATCTGGAGTCGCACAGCACGGATCCCTACTTTAATCTTGCCCTGGAGGAATATATCTTTGAACACATGGACCGGAGCAGGCAGTATTTCCTGCTCTGGCAAAACGACCGTACCATCGTAGTGGGCAAGTATCAAAACACGGCGGAAGAGATCAACCAAAGCTATGTGGAGGCCCACGGCATTCGGGTGGCCCGCCGCCTGTCCGGGGGCGGGGCGGTCTACCACGACAAGGGAAATTTGAACTTTACCTTTATTGTGGATCAGGCGGACAACGCCGACTTCAACTTCAACGTCTTTGTCGTCCCGGTCCTGCGTGCGCTGGAACGGTTTGGGGTAACGGCTGCGTTTAACGGACGAAACGACCTCACCATCGACGGGCAGAAGTTTTCCGGCAATTCTCAGTATGCCCGACACGGCCGCCTGCTCCACCACGGCTGCATTATGCTGGACTCCAACCTGACCAACGTGGCCGACGCTTTGAAGGTCAAACAGGCCAAATTTGATTCCAAAAGCGTCAAATCCGTCCGCAGCCGGGTGACCACCATCAACGCGCACGCCCCACGCCCCATTTCCATGGAGGAATTCAAGGCTGCGCTGCGCGCCGGTATCCTGGAGAGCGATGGTCTGGAGCCCCGGACCCTGACGCCGGAGGAGCTGGCCGCTGTAAAACGGCTTCGGGACGAAAAATATGCCACATGGGAGTGGAATTACGGCCGTTCTCCCGCTTACCACATGCGCCGTGAGCGGAAATTCAGCGCGGGACTGGTCACCATCTTCCTCCAGGCCGAGGAAGGCAGGATCAAAAGCATCCGGTTTTACGGTGACTTTTTTGGAAACGGCGACCTTGCCGAGCTGGAAGAGGCAATGGTATCGCTCAAGCTGGATCAACATCTGGAAAAGGCCCTGGAAAACTGCAGGATCGGCGAGTACCTCAACGGGATCACCGCCCATGATATCGCGCAAATGCTGCTGTACTGATCGTCCCCACCCACATATCTCCCCGTTCTGGCGCATATAAATCTGCCAGTGAAGAAACATTGCGGGGAGTGTTGCTGTTTGAAAGGGAACATCGAGGAGCGCGCCTGTCAGCTGGCGCTTTACATCATAGAAAACAAAGCGACGGTGCGCACCGCGGCCCAAAAGTTCGGCATCAGCAAATCCACGGTACATAAGGACCTGAGCGAACGTCTGCCCGCGTTTAACAGGCCCTTGTATCTCCAGGTCAAGGGCGTGCTGGAGGAAAATAAGGCGGAGCGGCATATCCGCGGCGGCATCGCCACCCGCAAGAAGTATAAGGGCGAGGAATAAAAAGGAACGTCTGCCGTCATGCAAAGAGATGGCGTACCACAAGGGAACGGTTGACGGCATCGCAGCGACACGGCGGGCACACCGGCGTGTCGCCGTATTTTTCCCCCGCCGCGGCAAAAGAGACTGCCTGCGTTTCTGCCGGCCCGGCGCCGCCTTTCCATCTGCCCGTAGCGGCGTCAGCGCCCCATAAACGGCTGAAAAGGGAAAAGGGACCGCCCTGATCGGAGCGGCCCCCTTTTCGTTATCCGTTCTTATTGCGCCTTTCCCCGTTTGATTCTTGGATCCTCACTGTCTTCCGCAAAATACCTGCAATGGGGGCATAAATGAGATCCCGCAGAACCGCTTCCGTGAATGAACGCACAGCATGCGAAAACAACCCGCCCGGAGGGAGGCCGTTCTGGACCGCATAAACGAAATCGGCCCCAAGCAAGTGCATACCGGCGTGGACGCCCGACGCGGACCGGTACACAGTGGAGGCAACAGCCCCGCCTCCTGCGCTGCGGGCGCCTTGTAATTAATTATAAAGAAAGCTGCGCTTAGCGCGCCCCCAACCGGGAAAGCGGCCGGTACCGCTTATGTCGGCCGTTCCAATCCGGACTCGCTGTCCAGCGTCAGCAAATGCCGCGCAATTTTAGAATTTGTGATCAACACGTTGCACAATCCGCCCCGCAGCGCACCCAAGATCGCTTTCATCTTAAACCGATCATTTGCAATGCAGATCCGGTTTTCAGCCGTTTGAAAGATACTGCGCTTTGGGATAATCATGCGGTCATAAAGCGGGGTCTCGATAATAGCGCCATTTATATCAAAAAAATAACCCCACATACAGCCAACCGCACCGTTTTTCATCAGCGGCGCCACGTTTTTCTCCCCTATATGATCGGTCCAGTAAAGCAGCGTATCCACCCCGCTGATAAACGTGTCCACTTCCTGATGCACCCGAAAAATCTCTATGGCTGCATTGCGTTTTAGCAGCAACTGCCTGCTCTCTTCATCGTCCATCAGGTACGGCAGAAACAATCGTTTCATTTCGCACCCGTACAACACCGCCACCTGCTGCATCGTGTACATCTCGTCCACTGTTGGGTTGCTCGTATTTTCCAGCGATCCGGCCAGTTGCACGACCTTCATCCCAGGCAGCGTACGGTGCGGTTTTAGATTCTGAACCGTGGTGGCGACCGTTTTTCCGTGGGAGACGGAAAGGACACTGTGCTCGTTCAGGATGCTGGACAGATAGGATGCTCCCATACTGCATACGCTGTCAAATTCCTCCTGGATTCCAGAGTTTTCCGAGTAGGCCACCAATACGTCTTTCAATGAAAAGCGATCCCGAAGTATCTTTTCTAAATTATGGTGATTTTCAAAGGACGGTTTAATGATGATCTCCACAATCCCAAGGGCTTTCGCCTTTTTAATCAGCCTGGATACCCGGGAACGGGAAACATATATTTTGTCGGCGATCTCCTGCTGCGTCAGGTCTTGATCGTAGTACATCCGGGCAACCTCTACCAGCAAATCTATATCCTTCATGCGGCTTCCCTCCTTGCAAAGGCAGTGCTGAAAGGGTGAGTTTAAAAAATCACTTCTGAATCATTTTAATCTCTAGCACCTTTAATTTCAAGGGCAAGCTGACAGAAACCGCTGGAACAAGCTGGCTTTCGGGCAAAGCAAACATAGGGCAGAGCCTCCGCGGGCGCGTTTGATGCAAGCGGAGGCTCTGCCTTATAAAATAAAAGCTGCGCTATAGCGCGGTCGTGTCCAATTGGGTCACTGCCCTGCGTATTTCCAAGACTTTTCCCGGAACGACAGACAGCTCCCGGATCCCTGCCTTTGCATAGAAGGGCAACAGCTCCGTCTTCGCTGCCGACTCCCCACAGATTCCGCACCAGATCCCATGTGCAGCAGCGCTCTTCGCGGTATGGGCGACCAGCCGCAGAACCGCTTCATCGCCATAGTCAAATAACGCCGCCACCTTCTCATTGAGCCGGTCGGCCGCCAAGGTATACTGTGTCAGGTCATTGGTCCCAATGGAGAAAAAGTCCACCTCGGCAGCAAACCGGTCGCTCATGATCGCGGCCGAGGGCACCTCTACCATCATCCCAACCTCAATGTTCTGGGAGAAGGGGATCCCCTCCTGTCTCAGTTCCTCCTGGCACTGCTTCAGCACGGCCTTGGCCCTGTGCAGTTCCTCCAGCTTGCTGATCATGGGGAACATGATGGCCAGCGTGCCGTACACAGAAGCGCGCAGCAAAGCCCGTAATTGCGTACGGAACACATCCGGCTGGGCAAAGCACAGCCGGATGGCCCGGCAGCCCAGGGCCGAATTCTCCTCGTGGGGCAGCGGCAGATACGAGGGCACCTTGTCCGCCCCAATGTCCAGGGTGCGTACTACCACTCTTTTGCCGTTCATCCTGCGGAGGACTTGGCTGTATGCGTCGACCTGAGCCGCTTCATCCGGGAGCTCCGCTGCGTCCAGGTAGAGGAATTCACTGCGCATTAGTCCCACGCCGTCCGCGCCCTGCGCCAAAGCCGAATCGGCGTCCGCGACACAGCCGATATTGGCACACACCTCGATCCGCACGCCGTCCCGCGTAATACTTTCCTTGTCCCGAAAGGCCCTGAGGTCCTCCTGCTCTTTCAAATAGGCCGTACGGCGCGCTTCACAGGTCTGAAGCGTCTCTTCGTCCGGGTCCAGGATAACCCTTCCCCGGCTCCCGTCCACAATCACGGTCCGTCCATCGGATAGGGCATCCATCAGTCCCGGCACCCCCACCACTGCGGGAATCCCCATGGTCCGGGCTAAAATGGCCGAGTGGGAGGCGTAGGAGCCCTGCTCCGTCACAAACGCGAGCACATGACGCTTTTCCAGCTGCATGGTGTCGCTGGGAAGCATATCTGCAGCGGCGATCACCCTAGGGGCGGTCAGCGCCCGGCCCGCTCCCTTGCCGGACAGAACCGCCAACAGGCGCTGGCACAGATCTCTGACATCGGCGCTTCGGGCCTGCATGACTTCGTCCTCCAGGGAGGAAAACATTTCGGCAAACTCGGTCGCAGTGCACGTTACCGCATACTCGGCCGTATATCCCTTTTCATAAATATTGATGGAAATAGACTCCAGCCAGTCCAGGTCCTCCAGCATCATCTTATGGATATGAAAAATCTGAGCGGCAGACTCCCCCGCATCCCGGACGGTCTTTTCATACAGTTTCTCCAGCTGTTCCCCGGCCTGTTCCGCCGCTTGTTCGAATCGCCGGTGCTCCTGCTCTGCAGTCCGGGCCGACTGCGTGGAGAAGGCCGCTGTCTCTGGTCTTTCATACAGGAAAACCGGCCCGGTAACGAGGCCAGACGAGGCCGGTATCCCGGTCATGATCTCCATATGCTGCGGCCCCCTTACAGTTCTTTGGCGCAGAACTCCTCCAGCGCCCTGGCCGCCGCCGTTTCATCCGGCCCCTCCACATTTATTCGAAGCTCCTGTCCGCACTTAGCCGCCAGCTTCATTACGGCAAACAGACGCTTGGCGTCGGCGCTCTTCCCATTGGCGGATAGCTGAATCGTACAGGAGAAGCCCTGGGCCAGCTTGACCAGCAGACCTGCCGGCCTGGCATGAAGTCCCTCGGCATCCCGGATCACATAAGTAAATTCTTTCATGGCGCTTTTCTCCTCCAGCCAGGTCAGGCGCCGGCCAGGGTGTCCAGCCAGAGCTTCGTCTTCTCCTCGATCTCTGCCTCGGACATAATGTTTTTCAGGGGGATCACATAGGCTCCCTTTTGTTTTGCCGCAGCGAACTGGGGCTCCAGCGCCACGCCACAATAGACCACGTCGTATTTCTGACCGATGGCCTTTCCCACCGACACGGTGTTCGCCTCCACATTGCATTTCAGCCCCAGCTTGGTAAACACCCGTTTGACCTTCAGGCTCACCAGCTGGCAGCAGCCGTTGCCAGCCGCACAGCACGCCAGGATATTAAACTTTTTGCTCTTGACGTCCATCTGTCTCACTCCTCCGACATGATTTGTCTTTCGTGCGCTGCATTTTACGCGGTATTTTTAACAGGGAGGGAATCCCACGGCCGATCCGGCCGTGGGATTCCCGATCCAAAAAAGGGGACCTGCGGATTCTTATAAATCCTCCCCCATGACCTGCTTGTACTGTTCCCAGTCCTCGGCGGCCAGCCAATATCCCTTCTTGTTCTTAAGATACTGAATCTGTGGGATTGCCAGCATGATGACCAGGACCAAGGCATATCCGGCCCATCCGAGATACTTCCAGATGGGGGAGAACGCCGCCAGGGTAATTGCGTTGTCCACCTGGAAACCGACCCCGCCGTACTGGGCAAAGCCGATGGTGCACGCGGCGATCCCCGCCAGGAATACGTCGGCCACCGCCACGCCGATACAGGAGACCACCAGGGCCTTGATACCGCCTCTGTGATGGGCGAAAATACCGACGGTGGCGCTGTCGAACATCATGGGGACAAACCCGACCAGGCACACGAAGGGCAGGCCGAGCAACATGCCGACCGTGGTAAAGAGGGTCATGGTCAGGGAACCCACCAGGAAGCTGATGGTAATGACCGAGCCGTTGGTTACAAAGCCGTAGAAGGCGGCGCAGTCGATGCCGGGCAGGGTGTTGGGCAGGATCTTTTCGGAGATACCGCTGAAGGCCACGGTCAGCTCAGCAACGAACATCCGCATTCCGGTCAGCAGGATCACCAGGTAAACGGGGAACTTGCCGGCGGTGTGGAAGATATACAGGGCAAAACTTGTGCTTTCAGTGAGGCTGGAGTCGATGGCCATCATACCGGGCTTTCCGATCAGGGAAATCAGCACGGCAAAGTAAATCAGCATGACGATAAAGGAGGACACATACATATCGTTGAAAATGGACAGGAAACCGGGCATCTCCATATTATCGAACTTCTTGACTTCCTTACCCTTTTTCCTGGCCTTGCGCTCCAGGTACCGGCCATACTCATAGCCGATGCGGTCCAGGATCATCTGGGTGTGCCCCACGCACATATTTGCGCCGTCGGTCAGATCCTGCGCGGGTTCCACCGTTAAGTTGGAAAGCACGCACCACTTTACCGCCAGGAAGAGGCCCACCGCCAGAATAACGGTGAAATCGTTCATCAGGGGGAACATGACCAGAAGGATCGGGACCATGTCGATGGCCTGACCGGACAGGATGTGCGCCTGGATAATAAGGGACCGGCACTTTGTGTACTTCTTCAGCAGGACCAATAGGATTGCAAAAATAAAGCCTGCCGCCATGGAAGCCATCTGCAGGCTGGTGGTGCGCCCAAAGCCCTCCAAAATGGCGGTTAGGGTCCCTGCGCCCAAGGAATCGTCATTGACGAGCAAATTCATGCCCAGGACGTTTCGCATCCCCATCATAATGGGTTGGAAGGCGTTGTACAGTCCGCCGGTGGCCGTCTGATAGACGATATAGCCGATATAGGCCTTCAGGGCGCCCATAATGGACTCCAAAACGGGGCGCTTTGTCAGCAGCTGGCCGATCAGGACCAGCACCATCATAAACATAGCTGCTCTGTCAAAGAAATTGTACCAGACCCAGCTCAATACGGATATGACGTTCTCCATATTCTCCTCTTCTTTCTTTTTGCAGTTTTCTCTGTTTTGGGGGTACCAAAATAATCTCGGTCCTTTTAACTGCCTGTGAGGGAAACTATGGGACTTTTTCCTCCTTTCCCCGGCCGGAATTTGATTCTATCATTTGAAAAGCGAAGGGAGTGGCTCAGCCCAACAGCTTTTCAAAATCCTGGGAACTTTTTGCGTTCAGCAAAGCGGTTATGGTTTCTTCATCATCAAAAATATCCGCTAATTCCATGACCGCATCCAAGTGGGCGTTCAACTCGCAGGCTGCAATGGTAAAAAAAAGCTCCGCGCCCATGTCGGGGTCGTTCTTATCATACCAAACGGGCTGGTTTACCTTTACAAAACAGATCCCCGGTTTATGGACAAGCTCCACCGCCTTGGAATGGGGCATACAGATATGGGGCGCCAAAAAGATGTAAGGTCCGTTTTCCTCCACATTGTCAATGATGCTGTCGGCATAAGCCGGCTCTGCCATGCCGGCTCGCACCAGCGGCTGAACAGAGGCCCTGACCGCCTGCTCCCAGGTCGTAAAGCATTCGTGTACTTCAAACAGGCCCTTTTGATACAGGCCTTTTAAATAATCAAGCTTCATGGCGCGCTCGCTCCCTTCAAATTACCCGTGAAGGCGGCATGCCGTCTCCACAATGGCCTCTTTCCGTTACACACAGTTCAGAAACCATATCAAGTTTGAGGCACTTTTTGAACATTGTCAATCATTTCGGGCCAATTGAATCACCTGTGCAGCTTGCTCATTTGTGCAGCTATTCTCGTTAAAATCACCATAATAACCGTCCGCTTTTTCACGTATATCGCAAAAAACAACGCTGGCCGCCGGATTTTTGCACAATTACGCGTATTTCATTTCAAAAATTTTCTTAAAACCGCCCCATCCGTTCCCTCGCCCCGCCGGAAGGCGAACGGTTGTGAAAAACACACCAAACAGCTTGAGTTACCCGCAAAATTTTTATATACTTGCGACGAACAGAGGAGCAAAATCCCGGCCGATTCACTTTTCAGCGCTGCTTCGCTGTCCAAAAGTGGCTATATCTTTATCTGGAGGTCTTAGAAAATGGGAAAAGTAAGAACCGTTCTGGGCGACATCGACTCGTCTGAGCTAGGGTTCACAATGGCCCATGAGCACGTGATCCATTGTCCCCGCGGCCTGTTCGCGCCGGACAATGAATGGGCCCTGCGCAATTTCAATATCCAGCTGCAGATGGTAAAAGACTATAAGTCCATTGGCGGCGGCTGCCTGGTGGACGCCATGTGCCGCGATCAGGACGGCCGCGCGCCGGCCTACCTCAAGGTCATCTCTGAAACTACCGGCGTCCATATCATTGCCGCTACCGGCGTTCCCTTCGACTATCCGGGCGACCGTGAGCCGCTGATGGACCTGTCCATTGTCTGGAAGGATAAGGATGTGGATGAGATTGCCGCCGGTTACGTCAAGGAGATCACAGAAGGCATGAACGGCACCACGATCAAGGCCGGCTGGATCAAGGCCGGCACGCAGTACTGCTACGCCACCCCTGGTGAGGTCAAGGCCCTGAAGGCCGGCGCCCGCGCCGCTATTGCCACTGGCTGCCCCATGCACACCCATACCGACGGGGGCTCCTTTGCCCTGGAGCAGTTGGAGATCGTCCTCAACGAAGGACTTCCTGCCAATCAGTTCGGCATCGCCCACATTGACCGCAATCCCGACTACTGGCTGCACAAGAAAATTCTGGAGACCGGCGCCTATTTGATCTACGACGGGCCGGGCAAAGTCAAGTACTATCCCGATTCGGTCCGTGTGGACCTGCTGCGCCGCCTGGTGGATGACGGGTTCGGCAAGCAGATCATGCTCAGCAACGATATGGGCAAGAAGAGCCATCATCAGGCCTATGGCTATGGTCCCGGCTGGGGCTTTATTAAGCAGAAGTTCATTCCGCGTCTGCTGGACGAAGGCTTCACCCAGGAGACCGTGGATGACTTCATGATCAATAATCCCGCCCGGTTCTACTCCATGAGAAAATAAAAAGCGAGGGATCTTAACATGGGAAGCAAGCGCGGTCACCACAGACATCAGGATACCCGACAGAGTGAGGCGGCACAAGCGCGTGTGCACACCTCTCCGGACGATCCGGACGCGGAGGAACTGGACGTATGGCAGCCGGAACGGCTCTCTCTCTCAGATGGATTAAAAAAGAGTTCCACTCTGACCAAGGGGCTGTATCTGCTCATTCTGTGCGGGACAGCCTACCTGAACGTTACGGCCTGGCAGCAGCTCCCAACCCAAATCGACCTGAGGACCTGGTTCGGCTTTTCCTCTGTTACGGTCCCCAGCGCCGCTTATTGTATCGTGACCTTTCTAGTCATCGTCTATCTGGTCTATCGGGATATTGTCAACCGTTCGCTGTCCAGGCGGAAGCTGTTTATCCCACTCATTTTTTATATGGGCAACTATTTTATGATCGAATATTTGCTGGAGTCCCTGGTGGCCTGATTCCCATCGGATCGAACCCCGCCCCACCACCAAGCGGCCTGCCTGCCCGCAAGCCGGCAGGCAGGCCGCTTTTCTGTTTAAAAATTAAAAATAAGAGAGGCAAATATGAAAGCACCTTATTTACAAATCGCTTTAGATAACGAATCCCTGGAAGATGCGTTTCGTACCTTGCAGGGCGGTCTTGGAACTGAGGCAGACATTATCGAATGCGGCACTATGCTTATCCTGATGGAGGGGATGCGCGCCGTTCGGATCATGCGGGCCTGTTTTCCGGACAAAATCATGGTCGCTGACGCTCAGCTTTCCGTAGCCCATTTCGGTCCGAAGGTTTTGGCCAGTCAAGTCCAGTATGTAACTATGTTTTCCCCTGCCCGCAATGAAGTCAAGGCCGCTGTCCTGGAGCAGGCCCGGGCAAACGGACAGGATGTGCAAATTGAACTCTACGGCGACTATGGCGCCGGTTGGACGCTGGATGATCTTAAAACCTGGAAGGAAATCGGCATCAAGCAGATCATCTACGGCCGCCCCAGTTCGGCCAGCGGTCCCTGGACTTGTGAGGATGTAGAGTTTCTTCAGAAGCTATGTAACATGGGCTTTGAAGTCACAGCCACCGGCGGTATTACCTACGACGACTTGGATATGTTGGCCGGTCTGCCTCTGTTTGCCGTCATCTGTGGCCGCTCGATCCGCAATGCAAAGGACCCGGCCGCGGAAGCCCGACGCATCAAGGCACGTATGCAAAAACTGTGGGCCTGACCTCAGGAAAAAATCAGCGAAAAAGGTGATATGCTATGTGGACTGACGATATGTTTGGCGTAAAAAAGCCGATTTTTACCATGCTGCATTTGGATCCCCTCCCGGGCGATCCCCGGTTTCATTACGGCCACTGCATGGAGCGCGTGGTCGAACACGCCCGCGCAGACCTCCATGCGCTTCAGGACGGCGGTGTGGATGGTATTATTTTTTCCAATGAGTTCAGCCTGCCCTACGAACGGCACATGAGCTTTGTGACGCCGGCCGCCATGGCCCGCGTCATCGGCGAGCTCAAGTCGGAGATCTGCGTTCCTTACGGCGTGGACTGCATTTCGGACGGACTGGCGGCCATTGAGCTGGCGGCCGCCGTGGACGCAAAGTTCATCCGCGGCACCTTCAGCGGAGTCTACGTGGGTGACGGCGGACTTTACAACAATGATTTTTCCCATTTGCTGCGCCGTAAGGCTGCGCTGCACTTGGATGAGCTGAAGATGCTGTACTTCATTAACCCCGAATCCGATCGCAATCTGGACCCGCGCCCGCTGGTGGATATCGCCAAATCCACGATCTTCAAGGCGCATCCCGACGGGCTTTGCATTTCCGCCAATGCGGCCGGGCAGGATGTCGACGACGCCCTAATCGCCAGCGTGAAGAAAGGCGCGCCTGACGTGGTGGTCTTGTGCAACACCGGCTGCCGCCCCGATACCATCGAGCAGAAGCTCTCCTCCGCTGACGGCGCGGTGGTAGGCACCTATTTTAAAGAGGGCGGTCGTTTGGAAAACGACCGCCTGGAGAACGTACGTGTGGATGTCAACCGTGTCAAAGAATTTATGGACGTGGTAAAGGCGCTGCGCGCAAAACGGTAAGGCGCAGAGAAAGGACGCTCGACATGAAACGAATCATCCCTTCCGCCGCCTCAGCCAATCAGCTTTTCCTGGCAGAGGAGTTGGGCGCCTTCCCGAAGGATACGCCCCTGCATATTGATATTGAGGATGGCAATTTCGTCAATAATATCACCTTCGGAATGCGTACTGTGCGCTCCATTGCCGCCCTGTTCCCCAATCCCCTGTGCTTTCATTTTATGGCCAAAAACCCCAGTCAATATTTTGGGGAAATCGCCAAATGCAACGCGCGGGAGGTGGCAGTCCACTTTGAGGAATTGCCCTATCCTGCAGAGGAACTGTGCGCCCTGAGGCAGTTGGGCCTGATCCCCGGACTGGCCATCAATGTAAAAACCCCGGTGGAACAGGTGGCTCCCTTCTTTGAGTACATTGACTTTTTGCTGCTCATGACCATGGACTGCGGATTTGGCGGCACCAATGGACTCGGCTTCTGCGGGGCCAGCCACGACCGCATTCGCACCGCCAGAAACCTGCTTCCCGCCGGTAAAGAACTCTGGGTGGACGGCGCCATGGATGAGACCGAGATGGGCAACTGCTTCCATCTCGGGGCCGATGCGGTCATCGCCGGACGGCTCATCTTTCCGGAAAAAAAGGCGCAGGAAGGCTCTGCCCGCCGGGCCTACCTTCCAAGCGAGCGCGAACACTCGCCCGCCGAACTGCTGGCCCGTTACACAGATCAGTATTGTCTGAAATAAGGTGATCGTTATGTATGAAAAAGAAAAGCAGTCTCTGATCGACTGCGCTCTTGAACTGAAACGATGCCGCCTGATTACGCTGTGCGGCGGAAATGTATGTGTTCGCCTGGCGGACGGCAATATTGCCGTGACCCCCTCCGGCCTGGATTATGAAATTATGACGGCAGACGACATTTGTATCGTGGACTCTATGGGGAAGCGGGTGGAGGGTCACCGGCGGCCCACCTCCGATCTGGATGCCATCCTCTTTATTTTTCAGAAAATGCCCGGGGTGAATGCCACGATTCATACCCATCAGCCTTGCGCTACCGCGCTTGGCCTGATCGCGGACGTCTTTCCTGCCTGCCTGGTTTCCCAAATCGACGCCTTGCAGGGCGATGTCCCCGTGGCTCCGTTCACTCCCTCTTCCGATAAGGGGATGGGAGAGTTGACCGTGCAATATGCCAATGGTTCCAATGCGGTGATTCTTCGCAGCCATGGCGTGATGGCGTTCGGTTCCTCCCTCCAAATTGCCCTGTATGCAGCGGTCTATCTTGAGGAGGCTGCGCAAACCTATCTGACCGCCCTGGCCACCGGCCGCCAGGTCCAGCCCCTTTCCCCGGAAATGGTCAAGGCTGAATTGGGCGAGCCGGATTCCTGGGCCAACTATCTTCAAACGTAATTGACTTGCGGCGACTTTGACGCTAAACTTTAAATATCATCAAACAAATGAGGGCTGCGCTATGGAATGGAAACTGGGGAAGCTGATCAAAAATAGGACTTATAAGCTCTGGGGCGTCAACCTCTTTGATTATGAGTGGACCGACACCGGAGAGACCGCGTATCTGAAAGATTATACCGATGGGATCCGAAAGAATTTCAAAGTATATTCCATTGAGGTTGGCGGGGAAACTCATTATTTCGCCGCAATGGAGCGGGGCGCTAATACCTGGCTCTTCTTTATCGGCCAATAGATCTACCTTGTCTGTTGCGCTTTCTCCACCCGGATCTGGCTTGAAAAATCGAAATTGGTCAGACACAAACGAACATGCCGCAGGCTATAGCCTGCGGCATGTTCGTTTGTTGACACACTTTTCCGAGTTCGCCGCCCGCAGGCTGCCTTCAAGCCCGCACCGCTTTTTGCCTCTGTTACAGGGCGCAAAAGCGCACCAGCACGGCCGCCAACAGGTCGTGTCAAGATTTTTTCGCACTTTAGTTTGCAAGCTCTGGCATGAATGGAGTCAGCCGGCAATGGAGGCATCCTCAATGGCGGCCTCCAGGTGCTTCATATTCATGTACTTTTTGTTGCCCCAC